>CAZMRG010000107.1:0-11059 GCA_964568655.1 uncultured Ignavibacteriales bacterium
TTAAATAGAAATTCCGCTTTTCCTCTGAGTCCTCCAAAGGAGACCTGCCTGCTGCAGGCAGGGACTCAGATGGGACGGCCTGCTGTTTTCCAATTCGCCAGTTCACCAGTTCACCGGTTCGCCACACAATTTCCTATCTGTTCAGTTTCATAATTGAAAAATTCAGGAGCGCCGCAAACGTAACCCACAGTATATAAGGTATCATCAGGTAAGCTGAAGTTTCGGATAGCCTGTAAAACAGAAATATCACATACAAAATTGAGAGCCACAGCGCTATGATTCCGATAAACGCGGCAAAAGGATTTTTCAATCCGAAGAACAAAATGGACCACAAAAAATTAAGCGCTAGCTGAACCGCAAAAACCCAGAATTGCAGCTTAAATTCAGTAAGAGGCATTTTAACCCATATCAAATAAAACGCAAGCCCTATCATTACATAAAGGGTTGTCCATACCGGAGCAAATATCCAGCCCGGCGGATTGAATGATGGTTTTTTTAGATCCAGGTACCAGTCTGATAATGATGATCTTGTAAAGAATGATCCCGCAAAACCTATTGCAAGCGGAACCAGGATAGATATCGCAAGTTTTATGTAATTGTTCATATGGCATACTATCCTTTTCTGAATTTAATAACGCGCAAAAACAAAATCACTTTTTCAAATGAAATATAATGTATTTTCTTAACTTATTAAACCGCTTTTCTGTGTTCGTGTTGCGAGCGGTCTGGCGGATATTATCCCTGAATGCATTTTTACCTTGATTTACCAAAACATATGTATTACTATTACAATCGGCAATTAACAATAGTCAATTAGCAATCTTCAATTTGATAAATATGATGAACCTGATGAATCGTCATTTTAGTCGGTGAGAAATGAGACAGATTTTTCATTCAAAAATTATGTTTGCAGCCGGTAAAGAGAATAAATATCTTAATCTCATGTTTAATCTGACTGTATCGCACGAATGTCCCCGATTTATTAAGTCCTTTATTTATATGACTGATACAGGTTTCTATAATCTGAGACAATGAGAATTTGACTTTTTTAAAATTTATGAACTTTATAAACTTTTGAACTTTTAACTTTATGAACTTACTCGCTTTATACTTGAATTATTAAACTATTTCCGCTTGTTTTGTGATTATGAAAGACACTCCTACAGGCATATTGATATTATCATTTTTCTCAAAGTTCCTTGGCGTATTCCTGATCATCTTCAGCCTTATGGCCGCGATACTCGGGGGAAATGCGCTTACTACCGTCAGCAAAGACGGAACTATCGGGCTCTCCGTTTCAAACGCATCCGATAACAAGTCGGTTATAGTTACCGCAACTGAAAAAGGGCTCCCCGTGGATATTGCGGGTATCCAGATGGGAGATTCCATTGTAAAATATAACGGCGCCGCCATCACCTCTGATGTTATTACAAACCAGGTAATGGGAAGCCAGGTTGCCGGCGAAAAAATAACATTAACCATCCGGAAAAACGGCGTCGAAAAAGATTATGAGCTCACAGCCGTACGCTCATCGCTTTTTGATAAACTGATAATTGTCCTGTTTAAAACTATCCCTGTTTTGTTGATGGCGCTTTATGTGCTTGTTGGTTTCTGGGGCCTGCTCCGCAGCCCGTACTCAAAAGAAACTATCCTGATAGCTTTGTTCTGTTTTTGCTTTGGCTGTTTTAATTACGCGACTATCAATACAGGGCTTGACGCGCAAAATTTTGTCAGAAAATATTTATACTTTGACGATCTGAGGAAATTTGTGGCGCTTATCATGTGGTTCGGCCCCAGTTTCTGGGTTCTTCTGTTTGCAACGTTCCCCAGCCGTAACCGCTTTTATGAACGCAATAAAAAGCTGACGCTCCTTTTCATATTCCTGCTGCCTTTGATAGTAATTCTCAGCTCGGTAATTCCGCAATCTTATAACTGGCTGGGCATCGTATTGCTCACTTTGCTTTTTACCAATATGGGGATAGGCGTAATGCTGCTGGGTAAAAGCTCACGCAATGTTGAATCCGTGCTTGAAAGAAGGCAGGTAAAGTTAATGCTCTTCGGCATCAAGTACGGGGCAATATCTATCAGCCTTGGCTGGCTGCTGATCCTGATAGTTCAGATATTTTTAATAAAATATATTTCATCTACAATTCAGCTTGCGAGCTTTTGTCTTTTTCTCACCTGCCAGATAGGCGGGTTAATAATTCCGTTCACATTCCTGAATTCGTTTTTCCAGAACAAGCTGCTTGAAACTCAAAGCGCGCTTAAGCGCCGCGTACGTTACATCGGGTTTACGCTCGGACTTCTTGCAATTTACCTATCGGCGATATTTATCATGGGGCATTTGCTGGTAAGCTTATTTGACGTAAAGGATACGACGTTCATTATACTTGTCGTTCTTTTTCTTTCGCTCACGTTCACGCCTATAAACAAGCGCCTGCTCCGGTGGATCGATGAGAAATTTTATCCCGAGCGGACAAAATACGCCGAGTCGTTAAAAAGTTTTATACAGTCAATTTCAGCTCAGATAGATAAGAATGATATCCTGCTGAAGCTGAAAGAATGGGTAAGCCTTACGACTCATATCTACCCGGTGATACCTATAACATTTGATAATAACCCGGCGATATATTACCCGTTTAAAGACTCGCGCTCAAACAGCGTGGTGAATAAAATTAAAAGCGGCGCGAAATTTTTCTGGGATGAAGTGACCGTAAAGTACACAGCGTATGTTGATGAAGAAGAAATAGAATGGGCGCGCGATAACGATATATCGCTCTCGATACCGATGATATCGCAGGGCGAGCTGGTAGGCGCGCTTAACGTCGGCAAGAAACAGGGCGAAGACGATTTTTCAATGGAAGATATTGACCTGCTCAGCCAGGCGTCAAGCCAAACCGCCATAGCGCTGCAGAACATCAAGCTGCAATCAGAGTACATTGATAAGAAAAGAATGGATAAAGAGCTTGAGATGGCGCGGAAGATACAGCAGAATCTCATGCCTAAAGATATACCGCCAGTCGAGGGACTTGACGTTTACGGCGAGTCGCGTCCGTGTTTCGAAGTTGCCGGCGATTATTTTGATGTGATAAAGCTTGAAGACGGCAACACAGTGCTTGTCGTAGCCGACGTAAGCGGCAAAGGCGCAGGAGCCGCGATGATAATGGCTAACCTGCAGGCGTCCATCAGGCTTGGCGTGCAGCTTAGCGACGAGATGGGCGATTTCGTGACGCGTGTAAATAATCTTATCTATAACAACACTTCGCCTGCTGAGTTTATTACTTTCTTTGTAGCGCTCTGGGCGCCGAAAACAAAGACAATTTTTTATGTGAATGCAGGACACAATCCGCCGATAGCTATTGATGATGCCGGCAATGTTACAAAGCTGCACGCAACAGGACTGATCATCGGGGTGCTGCCTGACCAGGTTTATACAGTCGGTACGCTGAAAATGACGGAGGGCTCATCGCTGGTGATATACACTGACGGAATGGACGAAGCCATGAATAAGACGGGAGAACAGTTCGGGCTTGATAGAATAATTGAATGCACGCTTGAAAATAAAAATAAGTCCGCAGCTGAATTAGCGAAAGCGCTGAATGGCAAAGTATTGGATTTCTGCGAAGGCGTCCCGATGCATGATGACGTTACGCTGATAGTTGCAAAAGGAATCTGAAAACAATAGCAATTAGCAATTAACAATTAACAAAAAATAATTGTTGTCAGTCTGAGCGCCGCATCAAGTGCGGGGTAAACTCCGGCGAAGACCAAAACACTTGTCAGTCTGAGCGGAGACGAAGACCAAAAACAAACAATAAATAGTAATTAGTCTTTAGTAATTAGTAATTTGAAAAGACTAAAAAATAAAAAAGACTTCAATAATAAGATTGAACCTTAAAAATTGAGAGATTGCAAATGACCGGACATAAGAAACAGTGGTTTGACGATGACTCATTTTGGAAAGGCACATATCCTTACATGTTTCCCGATGCAAAATTTATTAATGCCGTAACAGAAGTAAAGAAATTGCTTAAGCTTGTTAAGCCGAAAGGCAGATCGGTTCTTGACCTTTGCTGCGGCCCCGGCAGATGTTCTGTTCTGCTTGCTAAAAGAGGCTATGAAGTTACGGGCGTTGACTTAAGCCCCTTCCTGCTTAATAAGGCAAAACTTTTTGGACGTAAAAGCAGAGTTGATATTGAATGGATCCGAAGCGACATGCGTGATTTTATCCGTCCGTATGCGTTTGATTTGGTTATTAGCATGTTTACATCATTCGGTTATTTTGAGGATAAGCAGGAAGACTTACTGGTTCTGAAGAACATCTTCACAAATCTTAAGCCCGGTGGTTCATTACTGATGGACATGGGCAGCAAAGAACGTTTGGCAAGAATATTTCAATCAACTGTTTCAAACACATGGCCCGACGGGACCATTACTATCAATAAACACATAATCCTTGATAATTTTACCCGTATACAAAATGAATGGATCATTATCCGCAAAGGTAAAACAAGTAAGTTTGAATTTACCGATACAATATATTCCGGACAGGAAATTATCGACCGTTTGGAACTTGCGGGATTTGTGAATATCCGCCTATACGGCAATTTGGATGGCGGCGAGTACGGACTAAACGCGCAAAGATTGATTGCAGTTGCAGAAAAACCGAGATAATGAATTAACTAATGATATTGAAATACAAATGAACGAACAGGACTTATTAAAAATATTTAAAGCTCTTTCTTTTGCTTCAAAAAAGCACAGAGGACAAAAACGAAGGAACAAACAAAGCTATCCGTATATTAATCATCCTATAGAAGTTGTGCGGCTGCTTACTGAAGTCGGCGGAATTTATGACGCGGATATAATTAGCGCGGCTTTCCTGCATGATACAGTTGAAGATACCGACGCTACCGCAGAAGAAATTGAAAAAGAATTCGGAACTGCCGTTAAGGATTATGTAATTGAGCTTACCGACGATATGAGCCTGCCCTCAAAGATAAGGAAGCAAAAACAGGTTGACGCAGCTCCGCATAAATCAAACGGCGCTAAGCTTATTAAGCTGTGTGATAAGATAAGCAATATCACCGATATTATTTACGACCCGCCTGTATTTTGGTCGCATCGCCGCAGGCTGGAATACCTGGATTGGTCCGAACAGGTAATTAAAGGTATGCCGGGTACAAACGCAAATCTTGAAAAATTGTTCTTTGAAACTCTAAGCAAAGGAAGAGATTTACTTATTCAATGAAATGAAATTAAATTTACTAATGGCATGGATTGTTTATCGTTCATTGTTTAGTCATTAGTAATTGCTCTACTCGCTTCCGTATTTCCTGACAAACCACTTTTTAACAAACTGAACCATTAGTAAATAGATCAGGACAATGATCGCGATATATAGATATAATATTGTTGGCGGAGTGACGAATCCCAGCGCGGCTGCAATGGGTGAGTACGGCAATATTATTCCAACAGCTACAATAAATAACGACATCATCACAAGGAATTTGCTCGGCCTGCTTTCAATGAACGGCCTTTTGTTTGTTCTTATAATATGTATAACCAGCGTTTGTGTTATTAATGATTCTAAAAACCATCCTGTATGGAAAAGAGCGGCCTGGGCGTGAAAGATATAATACAATACTCCGAAAGTAGCAAAATCAAAGATGGAGCTTATGGGACCAATCATAGTAACAAACTTGCGGATGTAATCAACGTTCCATGGGCGCGGCTTCTCGAGATAATCGGGGTCGACTTTATCAGTTGGAATTGCAGTTTGGGAAATATCATAAAGAAAATTATTGAGCAAGATCTGAATGGGAGTCATCGGTAAAAACGGAAGGAAGATACTCGCGCCCGTCATGCTGAACATGTTGCCGAAATTGGAACTGGCGCCCATTTTAATATATTTAACAATGTTGCCAAAAGTTTTCCGTCCTTCAATTACGCCATTTTCGAGTACAAGCAGATCTTTTTCCAGGAGAATAATATCTGCCGACTCTTTGGCTATATCCATTGCGTTGTTAACCGATATGCCAACGTCTGCGGCTTTAAGCGCCGGCGCGTCGTTAATACCGTCGCCAAGATATCCGACAATGTGGTTATTCGAATGCAGAGTTTTTATAATTCTTTCTTTTTGTAAAGGGTTGAGTCTTGCAAAAATATTTGTATGTTTAACCAGCTCCTGCAGATCGGCGTCGTTTAACTTTTCAATGTCGCCGCCAACTGCCAGCCCTTTTATTTCAAGCCCTACCTCGCTGCAGATCTTTTTTGTGACAAGCTCATTATCGCCGGTAAGAACCATGACCTGTATGCCGGACCTGTTCAGCGCGTTGATAGTTTCTTTTGTAGATGGCTTTGGCGGATCAAGAAATGCGACGTACCCTTTCAGTATAAGTTCCTTTTCATCTTCCTTTGAATACGCCGGCTTATCTTCAACGTCTTTATATGCAATGGCAAGCACGCGGAATCCATCGGCGCTTAACGAGTCAAACTCATCCTTCAGGTCCGGCAGCACAAGATTTTCGATTTCGATAATTTCATCGTCAACTTCAAAGCGGTCGCACCTTGCAAATATTTCTTCCGGCGCGCCTTTAACAATTATCCTTCTCTTGCCGTCCATTTCGACCACAACACTCATCACCCTGCGCTCGAAGTCGAATGGTATTTCATCGATCTTCTTACAGTCGTCTGTCGGTACCTCCGTATGTTTTAATATAGCGCTATCAAGAAGGTTCTTAAGTCCGGTTTGGAAAAAACTGTTAAAGTACGCAAACCTAAGTACGTCTTCGCTTTCACGCCGGACAACGTCGCAGTGTTTTTCCAGCACAACATCATCCATAGTAAGTGTGCCGGTTTTATCGGTGCATAAAATATCCATCGCGCCGAAGTTCTGTATGGCGTTAAGTCTTTTGACAATAACTTTCTGCCGCGACATCCTGATAGAACCCTGTGAAAGATTTACAGCAACAAGCATGGGCAGCATTTCGGGAGTGAGCCCCACCGCGACGGCGAGCGCGAACAGGAACGCCTCGATCATATCGCCTTTGAGTATGGCGTTAATAGCGAAGATCGCAATAACCAGAACGATCATAAGCCTTATCATAAGCCACGTGAACTTCTTTATCCCTCTTTCAAAACCCGTTTCTTCATTTGCGTTAACCAGTCTTTTGGAAATTTCCCCGAATTTAGTATTTGGCCCAGTAGTAACGGCAAGCCCGAGAGCGCTTCCGCTGATAACGCTGGAGCCCATGAATGCAATGTTTGATAATTCGGAATCAGAAGCTGATTTTAACAGAACAGGGTCGGGAAATTTTTCTACAGGGAATGACTCGCCTGTAAGCGATGACTGGTTAATAAACAGATCTTTACACGAAAAAATTCTGAGGTCGGCCGGGATAATATCGCCGGCAGAAAGATATATAACATCGCCGGGTACAATTTCGCGGATCTTAATTTCCTTTTGCAGCCCGTCCCTGAAAACAGTTGCGGTAACGCGAACCATTTCCCTCAGCTTATCGGCTTCTTTACCGGAGCGATACTCCTGGAAAAAAGAGAGAAGAACGCTGAGCAAAACCATTGCGGATACAAAAATACCGCCTATGGTATCATCGCCCAATGTGATTGAAAAAACGCCGATTACTATTAAAACTATTACGAGCGGGTTAAGGAATTTGGAAAAAAATTGTACTAAAGCGGTCCTCTTTTTTCTCTTAGCGGGTTCGTTGTATCCGTATTTTTCGATTCTTTCTTCAGCCTCGGCAGTAGTGAGTCCTTTTTCAGAACAGCTGAAAATTTTACACAGGTTTTCAATTGAACCGCAAGCTAAGTCGATATAAGAAGGAGCTGCCATTGTTTGATATTTAAAAAATTACAGACTACATTATTTCTTGTCGTTCCATTCTTTGAGCTTATTGTATGAGTAAATACCCGAGTTGTGCCCGTCTTTCCAGAAGAGCTGTACAGCATAATTTCCTACGACTTTAATGTCGTCCAAAGTAAGCTGCACCGACGAGAGCAGCGGGATATATGATGCGGGTTTATCTTCTCTCTCCTTCAAACAGGTTGCGCACGGGCAAAATTTTCTGAGATTCGAAAGCGCTATCATACTTTCATTGCCGTCATCCCATATAACATACAGGAACCGCTTATCCTTTACGCTGATTTTTTTAGGAACCATATTTATTTACTCTGCTAAAAACTTCTCCGCTTCCAGCACGTCTTCTTCGCTGCCTATGTAAAGCGGCGTCTTTTGATGCAGGTTAAGCGGAATCACATCAAGTATTCTCTCGATTCCGTTTGAAGCTCTTCCTCCCGCTTGTTCAGCAATAAACGCAAGCGGATTAGCTTCATATAACAAACGCAATTTACCGTTTTTATTTTTTGAATCCGCCGGATACATAAATATACCGCCGTACAAAAGATTCCTGTGAAAATCTGCGACAAGCGAACCTACATAACGCGAACTATAGGGCAAGCCTTTTTCCGGGTCAACTGATTTCAGGTAATTTACATACTTCTGAATTCCGCCTGACCACTTAGCAAAGTTTCCTTCGTTAACGCTGTATGTTTTTGATTTCTTAGGCATCAAAATGTTCTCGTAGAATAAAAGGAATTCCCCTACCGTAGGGTCAAGAGTAAATCCATGGACGCCCTGCCCTGTTGTATAAACCATAATGGTACTTGACCCGTAAATAACGTAGCCGCCTGCAACCTGCCTTGTTCCTTTTTGGAGGCAATCTTCAAGTGTGCCGGGACCGTAATCTGAGATCCTCCGGAAAATAGAAAAAATTGTTCCGATGCTGATGTTAGCATCAATGTTAGATGAGCCATCGAGAGGATCGAAGTGGACAATATATTTGCTCATGTGGCGCCCGCCCATGAATTTTTCTTTCACGGGGATGAAATCTTCGCTCTCTTCCGAAGCTATAGCGCACAAATGCCCGCTTGCTTCCATAGCGCGAACCAGCGCATCGTGTGCGTACACGTCAAGCTTCTTCACGATCTCGCCGTGAACGTTTTGTGTGCCTGTGAATCCAAGGATATCAATAAGTCCGGCGCGGTTTACTTCAAGCGAAATAAGCTTGCATGCCAGCGCGATATCCGCAAGCAGGTCGGAAAGCTGTCCTGTTGCATTAGGGAATTTTCTTTCCTGCTCGATGATGTGACGATAAAGTGTAACAAATTTTTTATTCATTTTTTTAATTGCGAATCCCGATTTATCGGGATGAAGCAATCTCTTTATTTGAAGATATTTCTAAATAAAGATCATGCCAATTTTTGTTAAAATTATTTATCAATTCTATTTTCTTTTTTCGGGAACCAGCCTTGATCTTAGCCTCCCTTTTGATTGCTTTGTCAGCGGATTCTAGTATCTCATAATATACTAATTTATCAACGTTATAATGACTTGTGAATCCAATTCTTAACTTTAGCTTGTGTTCAAGTACTCTTCTACAGATATTATCTGTCATTCCAGTATATAGGACAGAATTCATTTTGTTCGATAAAATATAAACGTAATACTTTGACGACTGCATTCTCCAAAAGTCTAACTAAAATGCAAAAATTTCCTCGTTCTATTAGTACTTAAAAACGAGATTGCTTCAGGCGCTTAAGCGCCCTCGCAATTATAATATAAGCCTAACCGCATCCTGTATCGTTTCAACAGGTATCAACTCCAAGATCCCGTTAGCTTTCAGGTTCTTCATGTTCCCTTTCGGTAAAACAATCTTCTTGAATCCAAGCTTAACGGCTTCCTGGATGCGGCGGTCAATAAAACTAATGGTTCTTATTTCGCCGCTTAGTCCCACTTCGCCCAGCACTATCAGCTCAGGCTCCATAGAGGTATCTTTAAAGCTTGAACAAATACTCATTGCCGCGGCCAGATCGATAGAGGGCTCATCGATCTTTATGCCGCCTGCAATGTTTACAAAAACATCAAACTTAGATAGATGTAAACCGATCTTTTTTTCAAGCACAGCAAGCAGAATTGCAAGCCGTTTATAATCAAATCCTGTAGCGGTTCTTTGAGGCACAGAGTACCCTGAAGATGATACAAGCGCCTGCACTTCAATAAGTATCGGCCTTGTTCCTTCGATACTGGCTGAGACTGTACTGCCCGAAATTCCCGAATTTCGCTGCGAAAGAAAAACCTCGGATGGATTTTTCACTTCAAGCAGCCCGGCTCCTGTCATTTCAAAAATTCCAATTTCATTCGTCGAGCCAAAACGATTCTTTATCGCTCTTAATATTCTATAAGCATGAGTTCTCTCGCCTTCAAACTGCAAAACTGTATCAACCATATGCTCGAGCACCTTGGGACCGGCAATAACGCCTTCTTTAGTAATATGCCCTATAAGAAAAAAAGAAATATTTTTTGCTTTTGCAATTTGAATGATTGCAGCAGTGGATTCCCTTAGCTGCGAAACGCTTCCCGGACTTGACTCAAGCTCGCCGCGGTAAATGGTTTGTATAGAATCTACTATTACAACATCAGGTTCAAGCTTATCAATAACAGCCGCAATTATTTCAAGGCTGGTTTCAGATAAAATATAGAAATCATCATGTTCAAAACCGAGCCTCTCGCAGCGGAGCTTAATTTGCTTTTGCGATTCTTCGCCGCTAACATATAGAATTGTACTGTTCTTTATCTTATCAGATAACTGCATCATAAGAGTTGATTTACCGATACCCGGGTCGCCGCCGACTAATATCACAGAACCCGCTACAATCCCGCCGCCCAAAACTCTATCAAGCTCGCCAATGGATGTTGTTAGACGCTTATCTTCTCTAACATCAATGTCGGATACTTTGGCAAGGTTCGAAAGCTGAAGCAGCGCCGCGTCATTTTTCCCTTTGCTGGTTTTCCGCTTATCGGAAAATACTATTTCTTCCACAAAAGTATTCCAGTTGGAGCACTCAGGACACTTGCCCAGCCACCTTACGGATGAGTATCCGCAATTCTGGCATATATATTTCGTGACGGTTTTTGACATATTATCTGACAAAATTAACGATTTAAGAAAAGAATTACTAAGATTTAAATAATGACCTC
>CAZMRG010000108.1:0-3491 GCA_964568655.1 uncultured Ignavibacteriales bacterium
CTGCAATATACCCGGTGTCCTTCATTATTTCATTGTGGTGTTTTACATGAAGCTCACCCGGTCCATGGCAGCTCTCGCATCCGATCCCTTCCGGTACCGGCAGGTTGTAGCGGTTAACTGTGTTTTGCTCAAGGCTTGAACGTGAATTGTGACAGCTCATACATTCTTTTATAATTGGCCGTGTGAACCTAAGTCTGTATTCTTTGAATCCCGGGCTAAGGTCCCACTTTTTATTCAAAATGTACCAGGTTGCGGGCATTTCGCTCAGGTATCCGTTTACGTTCATAATATAGCTTCTGGTATGCATGCCTGAGCCTACTATATACTCTACTTTAAATTTAAGTTCGTTTACTTTTTTCCCGTCCGGATCCAGTAAGTATTCGGTTTGATAAAAAGCGCCGTCTTCCATGGTCATTTTATAGTACAAACCTGTTGTAGAGTCATAAACAACATTCTTCTTGCTATAGTCTTCTATTACATTTTTCAATGTTGGCTTATAATATGACTTTCCCATCTCGGTCTTTTTATAAGAATCGTAAATTGAAGAGTGGCAGTCAAAACATTCTTCGTCTCCTACGTATTTTACGTCTTTCGAAATATTCAGGTAATCATAGTGAACCTGATTGCCGGTAACTTTTGTTGAATCTGAATTCCTGTTAGAAGTGTTTTTATTACAGTCTATAGAAATCATCAGGAACAAAGCGGAGAATGTTCCTATGAGCAATAACAGAATATTTTTCCTGATTGAAGTCAATGATTGTGTTAGAATATTGAATTTATTTCGATTTACTATATGCAAAGTGACAAAAAAACTCAAGAGAATCAAGAGAACATACCATAGTATTCGGGAATGTACTTTCTAAAATAATCCATGCATAATATTGAGTGATATTAGGTAGAATTGAGAATCCCCTGAGTTTTACTCAGGGGATTCTTTTAATTGCAATTTCCGTAGCGAATGAAGATCCGTGCAAGGTAACTCTGCGTTTACTTAACCAGCGCCATTTTCTTTGTTTCAACATATTTCAGGCCGTCGTTTTCAGTAGCCAGAAGAGAATAAAAATATATGCCGCTTGCCATATCTTTTGAATCCCAATTTACTAAATACTTGCCGGAACTCAGTGTTTCATCAACCAACTGTGTTACCATTTGACCAAGAGAGTTATATATGACGAGCTTGACATGTGACATTCCCGGGATCGAGAATTCTATATTTGTCGAGGGATTAAATGGATTCGGATAATTCTGCTGAAGGTTATATGATTTTGGAATTTCTCCGGAAATATTTGAAATGCCTGATATAGGGCATGTACATCTTGTAATTCCGCCGTTGCTCCTTACACCCCATGAAACAGTAGAATTTCTTGCCTCTGCAAAGTGCTGGTAATTTCCCGCTGGCGCATTGTACTCAACATTCCACGAATTCGGGGTAAATAGAGAGGAATAAATGCCTGTTGAGCTTCTTGCATATTTTCCCTGTTGGAAAGCTTGCGTCCAATCCACCGGAACCCCATAGCCTGTGAATCCGCTAAAATTCCCGGTTCCGGCGCTCGTTGATGTTGTCCATGTTGCTCCTGTATCGTTTGATAGCATCAGTGTAGCGCCGCCAAGAAGTCCAGTGTTACCGCCCCAGGCTTGGCAGAAATACACTGCATAGCTGTTAACTTCAGGCGCTGTTGACCTGCTGACCCAGCTTGCCCCGTCATTGCTTGAATAATATATCCTTGTGTTGTTTGTTCCAAACCATATCCTTGGCGTAAGGTAACACAAGGAATTATTATATCCTGTTTCAGAGCCAGCCTGCGGAAGGTACATGCCGGTAGAATCCCAGGTTAAGCCGCCGTTAGAAGTTTTGAACAGGGCCCAGCGTGAACCGACCGGATCCCCAACCATAAAGCCGAGTAGATTTGTCCTCATCCACATCGCATCAATAAAACCGCCGCCGGTTTGCGTAAATACCTGTGTCCAGGTTGCCCCCGCATTGGAAGTTCTGTAAACATAAGTAGTAGTTGTTATATATCCTGCAACAAGCGCCGTGTTGGCATCAATTCCGAATATGTTTATCAGCGATACAGTAGAAGGTATTCCATTTCCGCTGACATTTAGCCAATTGATGCCGCTGTTTGTTGTTCTGAGGACTGTACCGCTGTTGCCGCATACCCAGGCGCTATTGCCATCTCCCGAAGAAACTGAAGTCAGCGGAGTAGTTACGTTTGATACCTGTTCAGTCCAGATTTGCGAATAAGAAATTGTTGTGAAAAGAAATATGAAAGATATAATTGTAAGATTTATCTTTTTCATAAATATATCTCCTTTTTAGGTTAAATAATCTATGCTAACTTAGCCAAAAAAATAAAATTCTGCAAAGATTTTCATTGGATATTTTTTGCGATTTGTGAGATTAGCCCTTTCTTTTGGAAGGCAGGAGATTAACCAATTTCAAATTTTGTAGCGCGTACGGGGATCGAACCCGTACTCTCCGCCTTGAGAGGGCGGCGTGTTAACCAATTACACCAACGCGCCAAAACAAATCTAAGCCAATATAACCATATCCTAAAAAACATAATACATATTAGTTTATCTCAAAATATGGAATGGAATTTTGGTATATTTGATTAAATAATCAAACATATCTATGAATTTATCTTCAAATACAGTATTAGTTACCGGCGGCGGCTCAGGTATTGGCTTTGCAATTGCCGAACGGTTTGCAAAAGCCGGTAGCAAAGTAATCATTTGCGGCAGAGACGAACAAAAGCTTTCTGCGGCTAAGAAAAAGCTCCCTGATTTATCGTATTATAAGTGTGATGTAGCTATAGAATCAAATAGATTTTCTCTGTTTGAAAAAGTTGTTGAGGAATTTCCGGAATTGAATATTCTTGTTAACAATGCTGGTATTCAGCAAAGAGTTAGTCTCTCTTCAAAACCTGAATGGAGTTTTGTTAAGAATGAGCTTGAAATTAACCTTCTTGCCCATATTCATTTTACAACTTTATTTGTTCCATATCTGCTGAATTCGGCTGACTCTGCTATTATAAATATTACTTCGGGACTGGCATTCGCTCCGCTTGCTGCTGTTCCGGTTTATTGCGCTACAAAAGCCGCGATGCATTCATTTACCATGTCATTGCGCCACCAGTTAAATGATACGCCGTTAAAAGTTATAGAAATTGCTCCGCCTGCGGTTAATACTGATCTGGGAGGAAAAGGATTGCATGATTTCGGAACGCCGTTAAATGAATTTGCAGATTCAGTTATGGCTCAGCTTGAAGAAGGTAAACTTGAAATTGCATATGGCTTTGCGGCTAAATCAAGCCGCGCTTCGCGCGAGGAACTGGATGAAATTTTTAAGCAGATGAATAACAGATAGGTTTTTTTCTTTGTTCTCTTAGGAGTGCATCGACAGTGTCGATGCACTCCTAAGAAAAGAGTAAAAATAATTATTAAAAAGAATGGATTCCCGCCTTCGCGGGAATGACATTCTATACATT
>CAZMRG010000108.1:3591-10747 GCA_964568655.1 uncultured Ignavibacteriales bacterium
ATAATTATTAAAAAGAATGGATTCCCGCCTTCGCGGGAATGACATTCTATACATTCACTTTCATTCTTGCGTCAAGAACTTTGCATTCTTCTTTCGCGGAGTTAAAAACAAAAGGGTTTAAATCTATTTCAGTGAATTCCGGAAAGTCTTCCACTAATTGTGAAAGCCTCATAAGGTTTTCGGTTATATAATCGATATCAACGGGCTTCTTTCCGCGAACGCCTTTGAGCAATTTGTAGCTTTTAATAGATCTTACCATATCGCAGGCTTCAACGTTCTTTATAGGCAGCAGCTTGAACTTTACATCCTTAAATACTTCAACAAATATTCCGCCCAGTCCGAACATAATTAAATGCCCCGCTTTATCGTCGGTTGAAACTCCCATAATTGTTTCAATCCCGCCGGATAAGTATGGCTGGATCAGGAAATATTCAAAATGTTTCAGAGCATCATGCCCTCTTAGGCTCTCATAGATTTTATTTGCCGCTTTGACCAGCTCAGCCTCAGAATGAATATCAACCTGCACGCCGCCTGCATCAGATTTATGGACAAGGTTTTTACCCATAGCTTTAATGACCACGGGATATCTTAGCTTACCGGCCGCCTCGGCAGCTTCATCGATATTTTTAGCGGTAACCGATTCAACCATCGGCAAGCCGTAGGCTTTCAGAATATCGGTGACGTCCGCATAATCCAGGTAGAAAGAGCCTTTTCCTTTATGGCCATCCAGAATATTTCTGACCTTATTTTTCTTAGTCTCAAATAAAATATATTCGCCTTTTTCAGATTCCTGCCAGTGTTTGTAATTCAGCATTTCACCGACCGCTCTAACTGCGTTTTCGGGGAATCTGTAAATAGGGGGGTGGTTGCTCATAACTTCACGCAATTTCGGAATTATGTCGTCCTGCGACATGAGAACTATCATGCAGGTTTTTTCAGTACCTTCAGCCGCTTCGCATATAGCTTTCGCTATTTGCACAGTATCAAAC
The DNA here is from genome assembly GCA_964568655.1 of uncultured Ignavibacteriales bacterium. Taxonomy (GTDB): domain Bacteria; phylum Bacteroidota; class Ignavibacteria; order Tepidaquicellales; family OLB5; genus CAWFKW01. The sequence continues at coordinate 4,581 of CAZMRG010000108.1, forward strand.
ATAAGCGGCGGACCTAAAATGACGATCACTGAATCAATATTTTTATCATCCAGAACCAGTTTCGTGGCTTCGCGGTATACTTCCGCATTTGCCGACGGGAGCAGATCAACAGGATTATACACTGATGCTTCTTTAGGAGCTATAGAGCGGAGCTTGTTTTGTGTTGTTTTACTGAGCTCGTTTACAATTAGTCCCGAACGTGAGCATTCATCTACTGCAAGTATTGCCGGTCCGCCTGCATTAGTAAGTATTCCAATACGGTTTCCTTTCGGGATTTGCGCCTTGTCAAATGCCTTCGCAATATCAAACATCTCATCGGTTGTATTTACTCTGATAACTCCGCCCTGTTCAAGAAGCGCATCAACAACTGTATCAGAGCTTGCAAGAGCGCCTGTATGAGAAGAAGCCGCTCTCATTCCCTGTTTTGTCTTAGCCGACTTAATTACAATCACTGGCTTGGTTTTTGTAATTTCCCGCGTTAGCTCCATGAATCTTCTCGGATTCCCAAATGATTCCAGGTAGACCGTAATTACTTTTATATCAGGGTTATCAGCCCAGTATTCTAAGATCGTATTGCCGGAAATGTCAGCCTTATTGCCAATACTAACAAACTGAGCAAGACCGATATCATTTTGCTGAAGTGTTTTTAAAACAGCAGCTCCAAGCGCTCCGCTTTGCGAAACAAACCCAATGCCTCCCGGAATGGGAGTGCCAAGTACGAATGTTCCATTCAGCTTAACGGCCGGATTAGTATTAATAAGCCCCATACAATTCGGGCCTACTAGCCGCATTTTATATTTCTTTACCTTCTCGATCAGTTGTCTTTCAATTTCCGCGCCTTCTTCGCCCATTTCTTTGAATCCGGCGGTGATAACAAGCAGCGCTTCAACTTTCTTTTTGTTACAATCGTCAATTGCCTGCAATACAAATTCGCGGGCAACCATTATTATTGCCAGGTCGACTGAGTCTTCGATTTCCATCATGCTCTTATACGACTTTATACTGTGCACCGAATCAGCCTTTGGATTAACAGGGAAAATCTTTCCCTGGTATCCGTAATTGATCATATTATTTATCAATTCCCAGCTCAGCGTTCCCTGTTTAGTAGATGCGCCGATAACCGCAATTGATTTAGGGTAAAATATCTTATCTAATGTGTTTGACATATCTTATATTTTTAATTCTCAATTAATTTAATGAGTTTAAAAAACAAATAGCCACAGATTCACAGAATAACCCTCTCAAACTTAAATTTCTTGCACAAAACAAATATCTTGATCATTTCTTCCTGTAGTGGATATTTTTCTTTTGAATACAGTTTTATAATCTGTGAATCTGTGGCTATTTATTGTAAAATTTCTGTTAAATATTAGCTTCTTTTAAATAAGCTGTAATGTGAATCTGCGGCATAAAAGCCTTTGTAAAAAAAAATCACAGGATCCTACCAGTGGAGCGCAAGATCCCGTGACCATTATACTGGAGAATATAATGAAATTTAAACCACAGCTAATTGTTTATACACCAGTTCTCTACCTTTTTCCAGCGCTTCTCTGTTCAGTTCTAACAGGTGGTGATATCTTTCCGGTAATACCTGTCTTAATGCCTCAATAACTGACTCAATCTTAATCACGGGTCTCTTTTCCAAATAAGCTCCGAGTAAAATCATATTCAATACCTTACTGTTTTTCATCTTTACAGCTTCGTCAGCGGCAGGTATTGCAACGATGTCAATATCTTCCCTCGTAGGCGCATTTATTATATTCGTCGATTCAAATATCAACAATCCGCCGGGTTTAACTGCAGATTCAAATTTATCAACCGATGGCTGATTTAATAATACCGCCGAACTGAATATGGAAATTATCGGCGAGCTTATTGGCGTATCAGATATTATTGTAATGCAATTTGCCGTTCCGCCTCTCATTTCCGGTCCGTATGAAGGCATCCATGAGATTTCTTTATTTTCAATCATTGCGGCGTATCCAAGAGTTTGCCCCATCGAAAGGACGCCCTGGCCGCCAAAACCTGACATAATTATTTCTTCTAACATCACTTTTTCTCCTCGGTTAATTGCTTAAGGTCTTCGCCTTTCGGAACTTTAACATCTCCTAAAGGATATTCTTTGATCATTTCGTCTGTAACAAAGCTAAGCGCTTCAAGCGGAGTCATTTTCCAGTTAGAAGGGCAGTTTCCGATTATTTCGACAAGGCACGTACCTTTATTCAATTTCTGATATTTAAGCGCGTTCAATAATGCTTTTCTTGTTTTCCTTACATTGGTATGGTTGTTCACCGCCTGCCTGGTAACATAAAATGCTCCCGGCAGATGGGCGATAAGCTCGGCTACTTTTATCGGGTATCCGTGAATTTTAGGATCTCTTCCGTATGGCGATGTTGTTGTTTTCATTCCAATCAATGTTGTAGGCGCCATTTGTCCGCTTGTCATGCCATATACAGCGTTATTCATGAAAATTATTAATATGTTCTCGCCGCGGTTAATAGTATGAATTGTTTCTGCTGTTCCGATTGCGGCTAAGTCGCCATCTCCCTGGTACGTGAATACATATTTATCGGGAAGCATCTTTCTTATGCCTGTGGCAACCGCTGTTGCCCTGCCATGAGCCGCTTCCTGCATGTCAATATTCATATAGTCGTATGCAAAAACCGAGCATCCGACCGGCGCGACGCCGACTATCTCTTCCTGGATCCCAAGTTCATCCACAACTTCCATCAGGAGCTTGTGAACTACGCTGTGAGCGCATCCGGGACAATAATGCATTGGAACATCAAAAAGACTTTCAGGCTTTTTGTAAACCACTTCGTATTCATCTTCCAGACAAGTGGGTGTGGCCAATTCTACTGGTTCTGTTGATGCTAATATTTCTTCAGCTTGCATGGTGTTTTTCTATAAATTTTTCTAAATTATTTAAAATTTCTTCTGGTGTCGGAATCATTCCGCCCATTCTCCCATAAAATTCAACCGGGGCTCTGCCGTTTACCGCTAACCTTACGTCTTCAACCATCTGTCCTGAATTCAATTCAACCGACATAAACATCTTAACCCTGTCTGCCATTTCCGATATTTTTTCCGTCGGGTAGGGGAACAGTGTGATCGGCCTTAGAAGTCCGGCTTTGATTCCTTTTTCTCTGGCGAGGTTTACAACTTTGTGGCAAATACGCGCTGTGAGTCCGAACGCAACCAATACAAAATCGGCGTCTTCAGTCATAATTTCCTGGTATCTTACTTCATTCTTGCGGATCTCTGCGTATTTTGCCTGCAGCTTGATATTCTGTTCTTCCATCTTCTCAGATTTAATATTCAAAGATGAAAGATAATTTCTTTCCCTGTCTTTTGTCTTTCCGGTTGTAGCCCATGGCTTTGCAGGTTTTACAATTTCTCTCTTATAGAAAGTCACCTTTTCCATCATCTGGCCAATGGCTCCGTCTGATAATATCATAACCGGGTTCCTGTATTTATCTGCAAGATCAAATCCAAGGAATACAAAATCTGACATTTCCTGAACCGAGTTAGGTGCAAGAACTATAAGATGATAATCTCCGTGTCCTCCGCCTTTTGTTGACTGGAAATAATCTCCCTGGGAAGGCTGAATTGTGCCAAGCCCCGGGCCCGCACGGTTAACGTTTGCCAGCAGGCACGGTATTTCAGCGCATGCAATGTAAGATATTCCTTCCTGCATTAAGCTTATTCCCGGAGAGGATGATGATGTCATCACTCTTCCGCCCGCTCCGCCTGCGCCATAGATCATATTTATAGCGGCCACTTCGCTTTCTGCCTGTAAAACAACTCCGCCTCTTTTAGGCATTTCTTTCGCAAAATACTCAAGCACTTCCGATTGCGGAGTAATCGGGTATCCGAAATAACCGTCGCACTTAGCCTGTATTGCAGCTTCGGCAAGCGCTTCGTTACCCTTCATTAGTTTTGTTTTTAGAATTTCCATAATCTCTGTTTCCTTATTAAATATAATCCATCGCCATCAGGTCTGGGTAGGCGGGATTTGATAAAATCGTTTTTAAAGATTCTTTAATTTCTTCAGGGTCGGTTACTTTCTTTTTCTTCCCTTTTGGCGAGGTTCTGTATACCGTTATCACAGCATCAGGACACACAAGCGCGCAGTTGACGCAGCCCGTGCACAGATCGTTATCAGCTATGATATATTGGTATCCTTTTAGGTTCAGATTTTTTGATAAAGTCAAACCGTTTTCTTTACATGACTCTTTGCATAGTTCGCATCCTTTGCATTTTTCAATATCAATTACAACTTTTCCAAAAACTTTTCTTTCCTTAACCGGCTTTGCCTTTGTTGTCGCTGTGGTGGCATCCATAATTATTCGTTTTTTATTGATTCTGGAATTCGGAGAATAAACTTCAAATAGCGCTTATCTCCTTTTAATTATCAATTTTTCTATACAAATATCACATCTATGCCCCGTAAATCCTATAATTTATGTCATAACGAAACATGATATTTGTCATGATTGCATTACATAAATTACAATAGTTTACGATTCCGGTTATAACTCTTTTCGATTGAAAATGCGGTTTACTGAATGTTGAAGCCTAATGAGCGTTAGGATGTGAGATTTGAGATGTGAGATTTGAGAATTGAGATTTATGAATTAAGATTTTAAAATTTGAATTCTTACTTTTGCTACTTACCTCTGCATTTTCACGTCTGCCGTCTCACGTTCTTCATTTCCACAGCGCAAGTAAACCTCCCATTATTGGAATTGAAACGAACTGGTATAAAATGTAAATGAAGAAAAGAAGTTTTGGCCTGCTTTCAAATAAGTAAACCGGAAGGACGGTTGTTACAACAAATCCGAGCCACACCCAAAATCCCGCCATGGCGCCCTGCTGAATAGTGTTAAGGTTCGCAAACTTTATAATGTGAGCAAGTAAATAAGCAAACACGAGCGAGGTCAGAGTGTTCAACACATACATAATGCCAACATAAGCCGACTTGGTATCTTCAGGCGTTTTGCCCTGCGCCTTCATCCACAGCTTTCCGAATAAATACGGCGAGTACCATAGCATACCCAGAGCCATATTTATAACTGCCGCTACTATAACAGGAACGAGATTTATTGACGGGTCAGGTATCATGTGATTTGAGATTTGAGATTTTTGATTTGAGATTTAAAAATCATAATTCGAAATTCAAATCTCAAATCTTGCTGCCCGACTAGGGGCCAAATAAAATTTGAGATTTAAGATTTGCGATTTCGGATTTACAAAGCATTATCTTTACAATCTCAATTCGAAAATCACAAATCTCACATCATTTTGCTGCCCGACTAGGGGTCGAACCTAGAGTCTTCCCGCCGCAGGCGGGACGTGTTGCCTCCAAAAGAACAGCGATTTTTGCTGCCCGACTAGGGGTCGAACCTAGAGTCTCTTGATCCAGAGTCAAGCGTGTTGCCAATTACACTATCGGGCAAAAATTTAAACGAATGCAAATATTCTAAAAAAAGTGATTAATTGAAAGACAGAAAATCGTTGCTATATGCAGAATTACCACTTCCTGTTCAACCAGCTTTCGTATATAGTTTTCTGCAGTTCTGTTGGATTTTCAACTTTCTCTACTATATAATCAATACTTGGTATATTCTTAACAGTCACATCTATTTCTTTCATCTTATTATTTTTCATGACGGAAAGTCTCGCAATATCCCCCTCGTTCAGGTCGTTCATTTTTGCGCTAATAGTCGTTGAAGTTATTTTAACGTCGTTAAGAGAGTCGATCGAATCTCCTGCATCCAGTCCGGCGTCATCAGCGGGCGAACCCGGCTGAATATAAGTTATCATCATCTTATCATTCATGTCATATCCCGATATTCCGATAGCAATATTTTTTGTTTCCGTTTTTTTCAGACGCAGTCCGGCATATGCGAGATACTTATCCCAATCAAGCGGGGTCAGTCCGTACAGGTATGAATCAAAAAACGATTTTAAGCTCTCTCCGGCAAACTCTTCGCATGTTCTTATAAAGTCTGAATTAACATAACCGTGATTTTTAATTGGGTACTTTTCATACATTTCGCGCATAACATCATCAAGCGAGTGTTCATTGCCTGAATGATTCCGTATTTCAAGGTCAAGCAGTAAGCTGACATTTGCGCCCTTTGAATAGTAATCAGATTCTGCTA
>CAZMRG010000109.1:0-10642 GCA_964568655.1 uncultured Ignavibacteriales bacterium
TTCTGCGCATCATGCGCCACAAGCGAATCAATTATCTGCTGAGGTGTTAAGCCGAGGTTCATCAGGGAGCGCGCATAATTTTGATTTGCCGCAAGCCAGCTTGCCTGAGTATGTATAACGCCAACTCCGGGGTGTACATCGCTTAATATTATACAGCCGGGAGCAGTATTATAGCATGAAGCGCCTGCGCTTCCAACCTGGTTGTTCGCTGGATCAATTGCCGCGATAGAAAATGTGTCAGAATAAATAAACTGCGGAGTAAGAATTAAAAGGGCAAAAGTAAAAAACGGTAATAATTTCCTGTTCATATTATTTAAAGATAAGTTCATTAAGAAATCTCTGCAAGATAGCCAATAGTAATGATTTTTAATAAGCTCAAAATAGCGATTACCTCGTGCTACGACTCCACGTCGTGGCACGAATATAAAGCAATACAAATGGCAAAGATTTCTTATAACCATACCCCAAAACACTATCTCAAATATTGGTCTGGATTCCCGCTTTCGCGGAATGACAAAAAAAATAAAATTTTTTAATCTATCCACTCAATACTATCGCCACTATCACTCTACGCACCGTCACCTCTGAGTCTTCACGAAGTGAGACTCAGAGGAACAGAATATAGCATCTGAGTCATCTTCGAGACCTGCATGTCCACGACTCCGTCGAGTCGTGGACTCATGGAGCTTCAGGCAGAGACTCAGATGGGACGTGATTCTGGAATTCGTAAATTTATATCATCATGTGTTTGCGGAACTTCTGATCGGATGAAATCAATTTCAAATATCGGTTCTTATTTTGGTGAGTTTCCTCTCATTTTCGCTCATTTCAGTTACATTTTATTACAGAAGATACACAAATTAACATATATATTAGCATAACTTTGTATAATTAAAACATGCGAAAGGAGCATAATAATATGACAGATTTATTTAATGATCCGGTCGAATTGCCGCCGGCTCCCAAAATGAATAAAGGGAAAAAGATCTTCATTTCTTCAATTATCGTGGTTGTGATCTTAGTCGCAGTCGTTGCGGTTGGTTACTCAAAAATGATGGGCAGCAATCACGGCGGGCCTCTTGGTATGATGCTCGACAAAATGACCAAGGATCTCAATCTTACCACGGACCAAAAAACGCAGGTTGACCAGTTAAAAGCTGAAATAAAAGCAAAAATGGATGCAAAGAAAGAAGCAAACAAAGATAAAGACGGACGCAAGCAAAATGCCGAAGACTTTGCAAATCTGTTCAAACAGAATACGCTTGATAAACAGGCGGTTCAGGACTTAGCGGCAAAAAGAGATAAAGACCGCGAAGATATGAAGAGCTTTATGATGGATGAGCTTGTTAAATTCCATGATATACTCACACCTGACCAAAGATCTCAAGTTGCCGATAAAATTATGGATTTTGCGAACCATAAACATGATGATAAAGACGGCAAGAAGCATTATGAAAATAACTAGTTGTTTATAGATAGCTTTATTTAATCGAAATAATTATTTTAAAAAACCTGGCGTGTTTAAAAAAATTATAACGCGCCGGGTTTTATCTTGAATAAATGAGTAAATCAGTATTAATAATAGACGACGATACCAAGCTTAACAGTCTGCTTGGCGAGTACCTCGGCAAGAACGGGTTCAAGCCTGTTTCATGCGAGAACCCCAAAGACGGTTTGCTTAAGCTGAAGAACCAGCACTTTGATCTGGTGATACTTGATATCATGCTTCCTGACATGGACGGATTTGAAACATGCAGGCTGATACGTAAAGAGTATGATACCCCGATCATAATGCTTACCGCAAGGGGAGAAGTAACAGATAAGATCGTAGGCCTTGAGCTTGGCGCAGATGATTACATGCCAAAGCCTTTTGAGCCACGCGAGCTTCTGGCGCGCGCCCAGGCGATACTCAGGCGCAACGAAATGAAGCTGAAGAAGAATGAAATTATCAGCTTCAAAAATCTGGATGTTGACGGCAATCAGAGAACAGCTTTTGTTCATGGTAAGAATCTGGAGCTCACTTCTACTGAGTTTGAGCTGTTATTCCTTTTTGTAAAGAACAACGGAAAGGTCCTTTCACGCGATGAAATTATGCAGAATACCAAAGGTATTTCATGGATGAGCTTTGACCGCTCGGTCGACGTTATGGTATCGCGCTTACGCAACAAGCTTAAAGCCGCTGTAAACAAAAAAGAGCAGATGATAAAAACGGTTCATGCGGTTGGATATATGTTTTTTGCTGAACCCGTCGAAGGCGAAAAAAAATGAGTAAGTTCAGGTTCCCGAAGTTTTCTATCTTCATGAAGCTGATCCTTATAGTGCTTCTTTTCGGGGCTGTTGTTGATCTGGCGGTTCTTGTAGTAATAAGGATAAGCACCAGCCGCGAGCCCGGCCCAATGCGCAGAGCCGAAAGAATATTAATAAGCCAGATAGGAACCCCTCCGGATACTGTAAAAGCAAAACAATTCTGCAAAGAAATGGGCTGGAGAATGAGATACCAGTCGCCCACATTTAAATGGACCTCGTCTGACTCGGTGCCGACTGTCGAAGAGCTGAACCAGAGCGAAGGATTTCTGGATAAACTCCGCAGCGACGACCGTTTCATTTTTATGTACAATTCGAAACCGCATTTAATTTACAAAACTGCAAACGAGCTATATATTATTCAACTCCTGGCTCCCCGCGATGATTTTGACGAACAGCAGGCTATTATAAGCCTTGTGGTTCTTCTCAGTGTAATTATATTATCATTCTATTATATAATAAGAAAATTATTTACGCCGCTAAAGCTGCTCCAAACCGCCGTGCAGCAAGTGGGTGAGGGTAACTATTATATCACCATCCCCGTAAAAAGAAACGACGAACTTGGAGAACTGGCCGGATCTATTACATCTATGGCTTCTAAAATAGGGGATTCAATTAAGGCAAAAGAACAGCTTCTTCTTGATGTTTCTCATGAACTCAGAACGCCGCTTACAAGAATTAAGCTCGGGCTTGAAGTTGATTCGCCAAAGGAGAAGGTGAACGAAGACGTTAATGAAATGGAGAGAATGATATCCGGGCTGCTTGATAGCTACCGTACCGAGAACAGCGTCGGCAATCTTAATATTGCTAAAACCGATGTGGCCGAGGTAGTTGGTGATATTATTGAAGAATATGAATCAGGGGACAGGCTTAAGTTCTTGACGCCGGATAAACGCGAATTCATAATGGCTGATGAAGAAAAAATTCAGGCCGTATTCAGGAATATTATTGAAAATGCGCTGAAGTATTCGGAAAGCGATATTGAAATAAAAATTTATAACGATGATAAGACTGTGACCGTTAGCATCAGGGATTTTGGGGTTGGTATCGCCGAAAAAGATTTGCCGTATATATTTGAACCGTTTTACAGGGCCGACCATTCACGGACACGCGCTACAGGCGGATTCGGTCTTGGACTTTCTATATGCAAGAAGATAATGGATGCGCATAAAGCGGCTATAATAGTGGTAAGCAAACCCGGAGCCGGGTCAGAGTTTAAGCTGGTTTTTAATAAACAGCTCTAAACGTTAATTTTTTCCAAAGCCTGTTTTAGATCGTGAACGTTCTCAATTACTCCTTCAAAGTAATTGTTCTCCCAAAATACTCTTGAATGTGTGCCGTGAAGCTGGTTCAATAACTTGGTTGAACGATTTTTAAATGAAGTAAGTATCCTCGGAACGAACTTCCTCGAATTCTCCCAAGACATCCTGTTATCTATCATAACGATTCCGCAGAATGAGTTTGGAGAAAGCCTGTAATCTCCCAAAATGCAATTTTTGAAAGTGACCGGAAGTTCTTTCCATGCTTTTTCAATAATTTTGCCCTCAAGCTTTTCAACCATTTTGTCTCCTAAATACTCGCCAAAACAGTTGTTCTTTTCCTTGGCCTCGAAAGATACGAAACTAATAGCAAAATTGTCGAAATAGAGATCCGTTAATTCTCTGAGAGAGAAGTAAGACGGAAATACAGGTCTGAATATTTTTGGTTGTGTCAGCATGTTGAATCAAAAATAATCAATTCTTTTAAAAAATAACTAACTAAAATCTGGTATATTATTATTTTTCTTAGCTTTAACAGGTAGTGATTAAAGCGATACAGTGAACTATTTAATTGAATAATTGCTCAATTTCTGAAAAACCTATATTCTGCTTAAAAAAAGCTTACTATCACGTGATTTTATGTATAAAGTTTTATTTTACTAAAAGCATTTTCTTAACCTGAACAGTATTGCCAATCTCGAGTCTGTAAATATATACACCGCTCGCGTATTTTGTTCCGTCCCATTTGACCTCATGAGGGCCTGCCGTTAGATCAGAATTGATTAACTTATCAACAACCCTTCCTGTCAGGTCATATATTGTCAAAGTTGTAAAAGCAGAAGCGGGGATATTAAATTTAATTGTAGTAGCCGGATTAAACGGATTCGGATAATTCTCTAAATCCGCTGATGTTTTTTCCGCGCCTGCAATTAACGTATTTCCGGACATTGCATTATTAATGACCGTCCACAGCGGTTTTGTATAGGGTACGCAATCCTGCCTGTAATACCACCAGAAATAACCGCCAACATAATTCGGCGTTGTAATATTCATTCTGTAATACCTGTTAATGTAAGTTTCTTTCTTTGCGGAATTTTTTGTTCCGCATTCGCCGATGCCGATTTTCGAATTCGGGAACAGCACATGAAGACTATCAAAGACCTGCTGCCAGTTTGGCTGTAAATTATTACAGTCATCTTCATAATACGAAACCAGAACGTAATTGAGTAAAATTCTTAACTTGAAAGGCAGCGAATTATTGACCCACCTGAACATCTCGTTTTCCGGATTTGACCAGCAATTCTTATTGTAATAAAGCGTGAGCTCGGTCGTTTTGTTCATACCCCTGGCAATTTTAAATCCCGCGTAAATTTTTTGCACAACGTCCGGAATCGAGCCGCACCATTCACCGTTAACCTCGTTGCCGATCTCCCAGATATCAACATTGTTTCCAAAGGCATTCAGGTACTCCACTACGCGGGCTGTGTATTGGTCATAGCTGTACTGGTTCATATAATAGCTGTCCAGAATCTCTCCCATTATGAAGCTTACCGGATGGATTCTGTTCACAGCATTAACATAACCCGAGGCAGGCTGCCATTCATCAAATACAATTCTTGTTGTTGGTTTGTAATTCAGGTTTGAGAGCGAAGTAACTGTTGAGTTCAGAGCGCTGATCGCATCTATTGTGGCGCCGTACATCCTGGTGGTATCGGTGATCTGCCCCCCGGCATATGCCCTGAAAATAAATATGATAAAAATGAACGAATTGATTAGTAAACTTTTCATGATATCCCCCCAGACTCATTTAAGTTTTAAACTTGTTACATCCTCTTCAATATATATGTATTTTACACACATGGGAATAGCGATGCCGGTTAGATATTAATTTTTATTAAGCTATTGCCTGCCGTATATCAATTTTGTCTCCCGACCCTGATCTGGGAGCGGGAATCCATTATATGCCCAAAATAAAGCCCTCACATTTTTTTAATGATGTTGTCCTATATTGCCAGTAATGTTCGTTTACTATATATTTGTAAGCCTTCCAAAAAAAAGTATTTCAATATCTTATTTTTAAAAACATTATTAAAAGAAAGGGTTCAATTTATGAAAAACGCAATCAATTGGTTCGAAATCCCTGCTGTAGATTTTGACAGGGCAAAGAAGTTTTATGAAACTGTTTTAGACTGCCAGACAACGGTGCAGGAAATGGGTCCCATGAAAATGGCATTTCTGCCTGCCGACCAGCAGGCCGTAGGCGGGGCTATATGCATTGGCAACGGGAATAAGCCATCACAGGAAGGGACTTTGGTTTATTTAAACGGCGACGGGATACTGGATGCGGCTCTCGAAAGAATTCCAAAAGCCGGCGGGAAGGTTCTTGTACCAAAACAGATCATCACCGAAGAAATAGGGTATATGGCCGTATTTTCAGATACCGAAGGCAACAAAGTTGCTTTCCACGCTCCCAAAAGATAAAGTGAATATAATATTATATAGAGGCGGCCTTAAGGCTGCCTCTATAATTTTCGAATAAAATTGCTGATAAATAGTTGAAGCGCCGCCAGTTTATAGAATGGGAAGATTACCCGTGGTTTCCGAAAATAATTAGGGACGGAGAAACAGACTACCTCCGTTTTATGATAGAGAAGTTCAATATTTACAAACATGCTTTCCCTTTGCTTAAAGAAGTATTAAATAAAACAGGAGATAAACAAATTATAGACATGTGTTCCGGCGGCGGCGGAGCCTGCATCAAAATGGCTGAGGCGTTAAATGATCCTGTACAAAATAAATTTAAGATCACACTCTCCGATAAATACCCGAATATTCCATCTTTTGAATCTATCAAAAGTCAATCAGACGGCTCAGTTGATTTCATCCCGGATAGTATAGATGTATTGAAAGTTCCCACGGCCCTTAAGGGCATGCGCACAATATTTTCGGCGTTCCATCATTTTGAGCCCGATAGAGCAAAGCAAATTCTGAAAGATGCAGTGGATAACAGCGCTGCCATTGGAATATTTGAAGGGGGAGAGCGAAGTATCATAGATATACTGGGAGTTATTTTTACTACGCCTGTTGCGTTCTTTGTGTTTACCCCTTTTATGAAACCTGTTAAGCTTAGCAGGTATATTTTTACTTATCTTATACCGCTGATTCCTTTGACCACGATCTGGGATGGCATCGTATCTATGTTCAGAATGTATAAGCCAAATGAGTTACTCGAAATGGCAAATGAAGTTGAGCCCGAAAAATATGTCTGGAGCTCCGGCAGAATCCCATACGGAGTAAGCAAAGTTATTTATCTTACAGGTTACCCCGTCAAACCAGATTGATTTTATTATCCTCAGTCCCAAGCTCCGGCTTGGGACTGTAAAAAATCAAAGTCATTAGTCCATCAACAAACTTAGGATTCCAAGCAGGAGCCCGGCAACCGGAAACAAAACAAAGAGATTGCTTCAGTCACTTCGTTCCCTCGCAATATAAAATTACTTCTCAAACAACGGAGTGTTATCTATATATATCAGGTAATCTGTTATAAGGTCTCCGTTCATATAAAAAATGTTTGTAAAATTAACGTCAACTTTCCTGTCATCCATCCTGGTATAGGTAACCTTACCCTGCCATACAATTCCTTTATCGTCATTCCAGCAGTTAACAATTTCGTGCGAGCTTCCTTTATGCATTGTGAAAAATGCATTCACATAATCCGCAATCGCTTTACGCCCAATTACAGCAGGCTGATTTCCGAAACGGAAATTCCCGTCTTCGGTTATAAACTTCGCAAATGCAGCGCCATCCTTCGCGTCGATAGTTTTGCCGATCTGTTCAAGCCAGTTCTTTGTATCGGTGATCAAAAGATACTCCTTTGGTTAATTAAGTTATTGAATATTGACAGCAAATATACTTATCAGCTAAATTAATTGAAATTAAAAAGCGCCCGAAGTTTTCGGACGCTTTTTAATTCTTGCTAGCTCAACATTTATTCCTCATTTTAATATCAGCATTTTCTTTACATCGGTGAATTTATCAGATGTAATTTTATAGAAGTACATCCCGCTTGCGTAATTCTGCGCGTTAAAATCAACCCGGTATTTACCTGCCTGCATGTTCGCATTTACAAGCACGTTAACAACTCTTCCAAGAATATCATAAATTACAATTTTCACGTTCCCGTCTTTTACAATATCAAAGTTGATCATTGTTGACGGGTTAAACGGATTCGGATAATTCTGGTAAAGCTTGTATATGGCCGGCAGTTCCGTACTATTGCTTACAATTCCAATTGGGCCGCCTGTCCACCTAGCGGTTTCAACATATACTGCAGACATATTTGTAGTAATTGCCGTATCAGCCCCGCTGCTATCAGGACTGGTGTAAGAGCCCGGCCCTGTACCTGCCCATCCATGGAAAGTATAAAGCTGGTTGTTAAAAATTATCGTTTTGGATAATACTCCGTATGTAAACGATGCGGCAGAGTCATAAAAAATATTTCCTCCAAAAGTATTGCCGGGAACCGAATTCATAATAAGCTTGAACTGCGCTTTGTAAGTTGCGGTCAGGTTAATATTATTGTTTATGTTCACCGTATGAGCCGTATCTCCGCCATCGGACCAGCTTACATATATAAGTTTTGTCGAAGTGCCTATAAGGTGCGGACTGATAGCATGAACGCTTACGTTAGCGCCTATCGGAAAAACAAGCTGCTCCTGCGCACTATAAGTAGCCGAGTTTACCGTGTATTGTGCAGACCCGTTATGGTTTGTGCCGATAGTTAAAAAGTCCGTATTAACCATTATGCTAACCGGCCTTACATGAACCGGTACGCCGCCCGGACCGCTTCCTTTTACATTAATAGTAAACAGCCTTGAATTAACTGTTCCAATTGTTTTTACTTTCAGAGTAACCGAATCGGGGAACGCGGTAATAGAATCCTTACCGTTGGCAAAAGATAAATTAATTGTACCCGAAGTCGGGGCTGTATCCAAAGCTGCGGTAAATCTTACCCTGCCGCTATAAGGCCCTTTAATTGAAGGTATTTTAACCGTGTAAGTGGCGCTGTCATTGTTATGAACAAACCGCACTGACGGGCTTACATTCATAGCATAATCCGGAAAGTATCCCGCATAACTTGCGAGTCCCGAGTTTCTTCCGTCCATCCAAACAGCCATAGCTGTGCCGGAATTTTTAATGGAAGAAATCCCAAAATAATCCCCGATATAATTTTCTCCGCCCGGCTGTCCCTGAACCATCGAGTTAGGGTTGAATGTAACGTCTGAAATATTTGCATTGGCTGAAAATGTTTGCCCGCCATCTGTAGATACAGCGCCGTATATCCTGGTTAAAATATTATTTGCAGGGTCAACGCGCGAATCATACCAGGCTACAATTACTTTGCCGGTAACATTATCGACCGAAACTGTTGGCATGAACTGGTCAACCAGAATGCCGGACGGATCATCATTAACGCGCACAGGACTTGACCATGTTGTTCCGAAATCAGTCGATCTGACAAGCATAATATCCGAGTTATCGGGGCCTGTCGGGTTATTGCACCAAACCACATAAACATTTCCGCGTGTTGCGCTGAAGCTGTTATCAGCCGCCATCCTTGGGAACGGGTCAATTCTTATACAGTTCTTTACTGTGTTTCTGCCGGCGCACGTAACGCCCGGGCCGGAGACCGCGCAGGCATTTATTTGCGGACCAAATGTAACCCCACCATCAGTTGAACAGCAGACCTGAATAGGGCCGCTTGCTAAAGCCGCATAATAAACGCAGCCGCCGGAAATGTTTCCATGCGCGCCTACGCAAACATATGCGCCCTGGTTGCCGTTGAGTAAAGTAGGGGCGTCCCATGAAAGGCCATGGTTTGTGCTTCTGGAAAAACGCATTCCGCTTGAGCCGAACTGCCTCCAGCCGATATAAACATTATTGCTGTATGGGCCGCCGGTCTGGTCTGCAGCTATCCATTCTTTGTCGCATAATCCTACAGTTGTAGAGAAAACGCTGACCGCCTGAACCCAGCTTTGTCCTTTGTTGGTCGATTTGTTTACAACTACTCCGTATGTTGCTCCGTTTTGATATAACTGAGAGTAAAAAATTGTACCCAAACTGTCGTAAGTCATCACGGGGTCGCCCAGAATAGAGAAGCCGGGAAACGGGGGAGTAGTTTTTGTCCAGCTGAATCCGTCAAGCGTGTAATAAAATCCGTCGAAATTATATGCGCAAACAGTGTTTAACGGATCGGTTGGATTTGATGCAACATATGGCTCGCCGAAATCGCCGCCGAGATAGAAATTATCATAATCGTTGGTAATATCTAAAGCGCCGGTTCTGCCATTTGCCGACGGCGCAAAGAACGGGCTTGGTTTGGCGATGCTTTGGAATTTTGAATAATCGTTTTGCGACCTGGCAAGGGGTGTAAAAAACAGCAAAGCAATAAAACAAAGCAGAAATGCTTTAATTCTCATTTATATCTTCTCGTTAGTTAGGTTGATAAATTATGTTCGGCGAATATGATTTGTTTTGTGTTAAAAATCCACATATAAATAAAATATTACTTTGCCGGAATACTGCCGGAAGATTCTCATTTTGTTTATAAGATTTGTCATTTGATCCAGGTATATCCTAAACATAAATATCGTATTTATAAATATTAAGCATTTTTTTTGGCTTTTCGTGACACACATTCAATAGTTTCGTGACAAAGCCGGATTTTTGGCTCTTACATTCCGGAATCGATAAAAAGTTTGTGTCATTTCGCATTTGAAAAAGTGAATTGTCAAGATCCAAATGACAATTCATTTTCGTCAGGTTTATCAGATTTATCAGATTAAAGGTCAACAAAAATCACCGGCAAATATAATACACGAGTGTTTATGTTGTCAATGCTAAAATAAACGACTGTCGGTTAGAGTAGCGAGTCTATCGAGCGCTGAGTGAATAGAGTAAAAGCACATAAAGAAAATTTGTTGAGCCGGGAACTTTGTTCCCATCGAAATCCCATCCTGAGCCGCGCTATAGCGGGATAAACTCTGTCGAATGATCGGGATCATTCCCATATGAGGGAA
>CAZMRG010000110.1:0-10574 GCA_964568655.1 uncultured Ignavibacteriales bacterium
AAACCGAAGGAAATGTATTGTTCTATGTGCCTGCGTTCTGGATGACGATTGAATCCGTTAAGAATCTTGGCGGAACTTTTACAACAAAAAATCCCGTTGCATCACCGCAGAAATACAACGTAAAAATGACAGGCTTTAGCTTTGATAAGGAAGATGCAAAGAGAATAGCAGAATTTATTTTCTTATCAATTGAAGCCGAGAAAACAGATACCATGCGTAATATTGATTATGACATGGACGTCAAATCTATCCGCGTTTTAGGCATCCCTTTCTACAAACAGGCTAACGGAAAATTAAAAGATGCGGTGTTGGGAATAGAAGTGGTTTAATTATTAGACAAGATTTCGAATAGGGCTTCGGCTCTAACAATTATAAAGTACATTTACTAGATTCCCGATCAGGTCGGGAATGACAAGCGAGGGACGCAAATATGCGTCCCTCTTTATGGCCAGCTGTCATTCCCGCGAAAGCGGGAATCTAACATGAAATTTGCATCCTTTTTTCCAAAAGTAGGATAATGAGAAATCCTGCCATAGATTCACTCAAAATGTTTTCACGGAGAGACCGCAAAGAACACGGAGAGATAATACTTTATTTGTTGAGATTCGAACTATCTTCGAATCGAAATCCCGATCTATAGGGATCATTCCCGCCCCGCATCAAATGCAGGGTAAACTCCGGCGGGAATCTAAAAGATGATGTTTTAGATCGACCTTTAAGTATGAAAGTTAATATTCTGATAGAACGTCAAAAAAATTGATTTTTCAAAGGTATACAAATATGCTTCCCTGTTTATTTTGCGGATAATTATATTTGCCAATAATTTTCCATCATTAAATGCCGGCTGAACACAAAACATACAATCAAATGCAGGATAAAATTTAATATTATAGATGAAAACACTTGGATTGATAGGCGGAACAACGTGGCTCTCAACCGTTGAATATTATTCTTTACTGAATAAGATGGTTAACGAAAAGCTTGGAGCATCTAATTCAGCCAGGCTGATTTTATACTCATTGAATTTTGAAGATGTTAAACCGCCCACAGATATAAAGCTATTCAATAGCCGAATAACATATTTTATTGACGCAGCAACAAAATTGCAAAACGCGGGAGCTGATTGTATAGTCATGTGCGCAAATACACCGCATATGTTCGCCGATGAAATGGCGCTTAAACTGAAAATTCCGATAATTCATATTGCCGAAGCTACTGCGAGTGAAATAAAATCAGCCGGATTAACAAAAGTAGGTTTGCTTGGAACAAGAGTAACGATGGAGAACGATTTTTATAAAAAAAAGCTTGCTGATAGCGGTATTTCAACTCTTATCCCGAATGAAGCGGAAAGAAATTTTATTAATAGTTCAATATTTAATGAGCTGGGTAAAAATATTCTAACAAAAGAATTAAAAGAAAAGTATTTAACTATTATTAACAGGTTAAGATCCGAAGGCGCAGAAGGAATTGTTTTAGGCTGTACAGAAATTCCGCTTCTCATCAAGCAACCTGATTCCGATTTACCGCTTTTCGATACAACGCTTATACATGCAAAAGCTGCCGTTGATTTTGCGCTAAGTTAGTTGATTCACCTCACCCCGTCCTATCGGACACCCCTCTCCTCTAAGGAGGGGGGAAGGGGGTGAGGATCCCACTCTTTTATTAATTGAATTTTATATCCGGGTATTCGAATTTTAATCCAAGTTCTTTCATAAACTGTAAGCAGGCAATGATTTGCAGTTTCACACGGTCTTCTATGTTGAATCCGCGCCATGTTTCAATTGTATATGAGTCGATATGCAGTTTTGTTACAAAATTATCCAGCGAACTATAATCATGATATTCGTAATAGTGCGGATGGAACTTGAATTCATCTACAGAAATCTTCGCGTCCATATCGTCAACGCAGTTAGTCATGAATTTAGGAAATGGCTGCAGGAATGTTATCACAATTTGCCCGTAAGCTTTTTCAGCGTCAGTAGCCGCGTCGCCGTTATATTTAGTGCGCGCCTCATGCAGATTTATTATCAGGTCTGGTTTAACTGAATCCACCAGCCACATAAACTCATACGCTAAACGGAATTCATACACATCAGATTGAAGATTACCGGGGAAAGCATGGTTAAAATCTATATTAATTTCCCGAACGTTCTGTTGACAAGCCTGAATGTTTACACGCGGGATAATTATCAACGTTCCTGCGAGCACATTTATGTAATGCAATATTGAATCACAGCACATAAACGCCGCAACTTCATCGCCATGTATGCCGCCATCAAGAATCATAATAGGCCCCGGTTTCTTTCCCACAAGCGAGTAGTATGGAGTCTCATAAACATCATTCTCGCCAAGCACGTCCTGCTTCAGAAAATGATATGACTTCTCATCAGAAGAAACGGAATCGCTTTCCATGTGAGCCTCGCCCGACACAGCCAGCATGAAAAATAAGAACAGTATGATTATTGTTTGCTTCATTAACTGCAAATATACGACAAAAAAATTACTAATTACAAATTACTGATTACTAAAATATTTTAAAACTGAAACGTCTAAATTATTAATATAATTTTATAAGTTTAATGTAGTGGTTATTTCTGCGCTGCGAGGATTAGACATTTACTATTTACTATTTACTATTTAATGTTTAATATTTGTTCATTATGCCTTCGTCTCCCTGCCTGCAGCAGGCAGGCGCTCAGGCTGACAAGTGTATTTATTTAATATCCAATAGCCAGACCATAGCCGCGCCGATCTGAGTGTCCATAAAAATTGTGATTATCCCAATCAATTAAAATTCCCTCAACTCTGCCAAATTCGGATACCACCTTAATTTCATGGCCCTTTTCTTTCAGCTTAGCCTGTACTTCATCATCAAGCGCGCCTGCTTCCATCTGGATATATTCCGGCTGCCACTGGTGGTGATACCTTGGCGCGTCTATCGCGTCATTCAGCGCCATTTTGAAATCGATTACATTAAGTATAGCTTCCAACACAGTTGAAATTATCTTCCCGCCGCCCGGCGAGCCAACAACCATAAACGGCTTGCCTTCTCTTAAAATCAATGTCGGCGTCATTGAGCTAAGCATTCTTTTGTTGGGCTGAATTGAATTCGCTTCGCTTCCAAGTAATCCAAACATATTTGGCGCTCCAAGCTTTGAAGCAAAATCGTCCATTTCATCGTTTAAAAGAAATCCCGCGCCGTCTACAACAACAAATGAGCCGTAAGTATTATTCAGCGTGGTTGTAACGCTCACCATGTTACCGTCTTTATCAACCACCGAGTACTGCGTAGTCTCTTTGCTTTCTTTATCTTCTGAAACAATTCCGGGTTTTATATCGCTCCCGGCGGTCGCCTTGTCAGTAATTTCCTTAACTCTCTGCACTGCATATTTTTTACTTATCAAAGTTTCAACCGGAACCTTATAAAAATCAGGGTCGCCGAGATATTCGCTTCTATCGGCAAACACTCTTTTCATTGATTCAACAACCTTATGAATGTAATCAGAATATTCTTTTATTCCGTAATAAACTGACTGTCTGTCGGGAATCGGAAAATTTTCTATCATGTTAAGCAGGCAAATTAATGCAACTCCCCCGCTGCTTGGCGGCGCCATGGAATAAACATCGTATCCTTTGTAATTAGTTGTTAGCGCGGGACGCTCTACAGGCTGATAATTGGCAAGATCCTCCTGTGTTATCAAACCGCCGTGTTCTTTTACTTCCTTTTCAATTAATCCCGCTGTTATTCCGCCGTAAAAACCTTCCCTGCCGTGGATCTTGATAAGCTTTAAAGTATTAGCAAGGTCATTTTGATAAAATACTTCGCCATCAGAAAACTTTAGTCCGTTCTTGGTGAAAATTTTGCTTGTTGAATTATACTTTCGGAAAGTCTCGTAATTTGAGTTTAACGATTCCGCCAGTTTCGGCTCAATTTCAAATCCATAATCAGCAAGATTTATTGCCGGGTCCAAAACGGAATCGCGCGGTAATGTTCCATATTTTTCTAATGCATACAGCAATCCGGCAACCGAGCCAGGCACTCCGCATGAAAGATATCCTTCCTGGCTTTTTTCAGGAATAAAGCTTCCTTTGTCATCCAAAAACATATCTCTTGTGGAAGCTGATGGGGCTTTCTCCCTGTAATCTATGGTTGTAACTTTTCCGTCTTTGGTTCTGATAACCATGAATCCTCCGCCGCCAATATTGCCCGCCTGCGGATAAGTTACAGCCAATGTGAATCCCATGGCTACCGCTGCATCAATCGCGTTGCCGCCTTTTTTCAGAACATCAATCCCAACCTGCGAAGCATATTTGCTGGCGCATGAAACCATGCCGTTCTTACCTGTTACATCTGATGAATAATTGAAAGATTTTTTCTGTAGAGCGCTTTTAACCGGATTGTTAAAATATGAGGCATAGTAAAGGAATACTAATATCAGCGGGATTGAAAGTAAAAACCCAAGATTCTTTCTTATCATGATTCAGTCCATCCCCACGCAAGTGGGGATCTGTGTTTTGGATTTTTCAGAAATTACTTTAAGGAAACTATTAGAAAAGCAGAAATTTAAAAAAAGGAAAAAATGACGCTTTTGATTTTTTGCTTCATTTTTAACCTTTCGAAAATTCAAATTTGGAAAAATTGGATTCCCGCTTTCGCGGGAACTTTGCTCATTAGTTAATTATTTAAAATATCTTTAACCGGATTCCGTCTTTCTTTATTTGTTTAACTAACTTATCAATGCTTATTATAGTCTTATTCAAATTGTCGTAAATATCGTCCTGTGTCATTAACTTGCCGACGGTTGAGTTTGTATCTTTTGTGCTTAATACAACTGAATTCAGATTATCAGTAAGCGAGTCGAGCTTAAACGTGAGCGTCTGGATATCCTGTACCGTCTCTTTCAGCTCGGGCCTTGTTTCATCAACAGTCGAGCCGACATTATCCACCACATGGTTAAGGCTAATCGTCAGGGCATTGATACTCTTTCTTGTATCGGTTATCATTATGTCAAGGTTCTTTGAAGCAACATTAAAATTGCTTGCTGTCCCGCGGATATTGGCTTTTAAGCCGTCATCGCCCACAATACTGTTTATATTATCAATTGCGGTATTGAGTTTTTCGGTTGTCTTGCCAAGATCGCCTGTGATAACTTTTACCTGCGTTCCAATATCGTTCATAGTTCCGATAAGCGATACCACATCCGAACTTTTTTCGCCTACCAGAGGTTTTGTTAAGTCTGCGGGAGTGTGGTCAAGGCCGGGCTTGATATAAATTTGCTTTCCGCTCATCAGCTCAATCATAGTAACTGAAACAACGTAATCTTTCTTTAGAATTATCTCCTTTGCGAGATTAAAATCGACTCTGACCGAATCCCCGTCGAGAGAAATTTTTGTGATCTTGCCTTTTGGAACGCCGTTAACACTAACCGGGTCGCCTTCTTTAAGGCCGTTCACGTCCATAAAGTAAACAGTCAGATCTCTTGTCTCTAAACCGATCTTAATATCTTTCAGAAACACTAAACCATACAGCAATATCAATACCGATACTATTACCGTTATACCAACTTTTAGATTTCGTTTTGAATTAACTGTCATAAATGTCAGCAGAAAATAGTTTTATTTATGAAATTCAATAATTTTGAATTTAAGCTTGCCTGCAGGAACATTCAGCTCTATTTCTTCATCAACTTTCTTACCAAGAAGAAGCTTGCCAAGAGGCGATGAAACCGAGATCTTGTCCTGGTCAAGGTCGGCCTCTTCCGGCGAGACCAGCTTATACTCGAATTTCTCTTTGGTTTTCAAATCAACGAGCTTCACATTATGCAGGATATATATCTTGTCATTGGGCATATCATCAGCCGAGATGATCTTCACCCTTGAGAGCATTTCTTCAAGCTTCATAATCTTAAGCTCAAGATGCTGCTGCTCTTCTTTAGCGGCGTCATACTCGGCGTTTTCGCTCAGGTCGCCATGCGCCCTTGCCTCCGCGATCTTATCCGCGACTTCCCTTCTATTGTGGGTTTTCAATCCGTTCAGTTCAGTCTCTATTTCGTGCAGCCTGTCCCTGGTCAAGTAAACAAATCCTTTAGTTTCCATGATTAGCTCCCATGATGTTTTTTGATTAATAATAAATGTCCCATTTTATCACGTTTTGTTTTCAGGTATTTTTCATTAATAGAATTGAAAGGTATTTCAATCGGAACGCGTTTAACAATTTCAAGTCCGTATCCCTTTAACCCAACAACTTTTTTCGGATTATTGGTTAGCAGGATAATCTTTCTCACGCCGAGATTTCTGAGTATCTGAGCGCCTATTCCGTAATCTCTTAGGTCCGCTTTAAAACCAAGCAATTCATTGGCTTCAACGGTATCTTTGCCTTCATCCTGAAGTTTATATGCTTTCAGCTTATTGGCAAGCCCAATGCCGCGGCCTTCCTGGCGCATATATAAAACTACGCCATTGCCTTCGTGTTCTATTATCCTCATCGATTTCAGAAGCTGGTCCTGGCAATCGCATCTTAATGAGCCTAGTAAATCGCCGGTTAAACATTCAGAATGAACCCTTACAACGATTGGCTTTTTCGGATTAATCTCGCCTTTCACCAACGCAAGATGTTCTTTCCCGTCGAGTATATTCCTGAACATATGAAGCCTGAACTTACCGTGCTTTGTAGGCAAGTTCACATCGACTATTTTTTCTACAAGCTCTTCTCTCTCAAGGCGGTATTGTATCAAATCCTTTATAGATATTATTTTCAGCTTATGCTTTTTAGCAATATCAAACAATTCCGGCAGCTGCGCCATCTTTCCGTCTTTGCTGAGTATTTCGCATAAAACGCCTGCTGGATAATGACCCGCCAATTTAGCTAAATCAACCGCTGCTTCAGTATGTCCAGCTCTTCTAAGCACTCCGCCCTGAACTGATTTAAGCGGGAAAATATGCCCCGGCCTTCCAAGATCCGGCGCTCTTGTGCTCTTATCTATTAAGGCATGGATAGTTTTGTTCCTGTCAAACGCAGATATTCCTGTAGTAGTATCGATCCTGAAATCTACGCTGATAGTGAACGCAGTTTCGTGGAGCGCTGTATTCACATTTGTCATCATATCAAGTTCAAGGTCTTTTAGCCTTTGTTCTTCCATGGGAACGCAAATCAATCCTCCTGCATGATGTATAAGGAAATTAACTATCGCCGGAGTTGATTTTTGCGCCGAGAATACAAGGTCGCCTTCGTTTTCACGTTCTTCGTCATCGACAACTATAATGCATTTGCCCTTTTTAATATCGGCAATAGCTGAATCGATCGAGTTAAATTTGAATTTACTTCTGTCAACTTTCATAAAATAAAACGTGGCAGCGTTATATGCCGCCACTTGCAGGCTCCTTTCGCCTGCTTGAATGGTTTCGCCTAATTACTTTTTCTTCGGCAGATCGGTTACTCCAACAATGGTGCCGATCGCTGATTTATCCATCTTAACTTTTACGTTATCGGCTATCTTAACCAGCACCGCATTATCTTCCATGCCTTCAATTGTGCCGTGAATGCCGCCCGATGTAATAATTTTATCGCCTTTTTGAACTCCTTCAAGGAGCTTTGCTCTTTCTTTCTGGCGTTTCTGCTGTGGACGTAATATCAAAAAATAAAATACCGCTATGATCAATAAAAATGGCAGCAATGAACTGAGTAAGCTTGACATGCCGTCTGACTGCTGCTGAAATAAAAATATTAAATGAATCACTTAAATTACCTTCCTTTATTTGTTTATAACCGAGCTGTCTCGTTCGTTATATTTTTCTAAAAATGTTTTTTTGAATTCCAAAAACCTGTTTTCCCTAATTGCGCTCCGCGAATCCTCCATCAGCTTAATATAGAATCTAAGATTATGAATCGTCGTAAGCTGCGCTGCTAAAATTTCATCGCTCATGAATAAATGCCGTAAATATGATACCGAAAAATTCTTTGCTGTATAGCTGTCGGAACTTTCATCGGGCGAACTAAAATTAAACTTATTTTCCAGGTTCTTCAATCTTAATTTGCCATTTGACGTGAACATCGTGCCGTTTCTCGCATTTCTTGTCGGCATAACACAATCAAACATATCTATACCACGTTCTATTGCATTAAGCAGATCTTCCGGAGTACCCACACCCATCAAATACCTGGGTTTATCTGCGGGCATGAATTCCATTGTATAATCAACTATATCATACATCAATTGGTTCTCTTCGCCTACAGCTAAACCGCCTACCGCATATCCGTCAAATCCTATTTCTGCCAGTTCCTCTGCTGAACGTTTGCGCAAATCCTGGTAAGTAGAACCCTGTACAATTCCAAACTGGTACTGGTCAAATCCATATTCAGACCTGGAATTATCAAACTCTACTTTACTGCGTCTGGCCCATACGGTAGTTAATCCAACTGATTCTGTTACTTTGCCATGCTCTGCCGGATTTTCAAGACATTCATCCAACACCATCATTATATCTGAACCTATCGTCCGCTGTATCTGCACAACTTTTTCGGGAGTGAAATAATGCGAACTGCCGTCCAAATGCGATTTGAACTCAACTCCGTCTTTATTCACTTTCCTTAGCCCCGATAAACTGAAAACCTGGAAACCGCCGCTATCGGTTAATATCGGTCCCTGCCAGTTCATGAATTTATGCAATCCGCCTGCGGCTTTTAAAACATCTTCGCCGGGACGTAAATACAAATGATAAGTATTGCCAAGTATGATCTTAGCTCCGATTTCAACCAGTTCGCGCTGCTCAATCGCCTTAACGGTAGCCTGAGTGCCAACGGGCATAAAAATAGGAGTTTGTAATGACCCATGACTTGTATGGATCTCGCAAACTCTTGCTTTTGAACCCTTATCCTGAGAAAGAACTTTAAAGAACATAATTAAATGTTCGTAATATTACAAAAATACTCAATTTTCGTTCGATAATCAATTTATCTTTACTTCTTATATTTTTCTGAAATTATAAGCGCATTTGCCACAATTCCGGCATTTTTAAGTGGATATCTCTTTTTAAGCCCGTTCAAATATTCAACTACCGCATCATTATTTGACCTTCTGTACAAACTGCGGCTCATGTAAAAGAGCACTTGCTCAGCTTTTTCATTATCGGGGAATCTGTTAATAAAATCATTGAAAACCTGAAATGCCGAACTATCAATATCATGTATCTTTACAAAGTTGTCAAAATATTCCAGAAAAGCCTGTTGTTCATATATTCCACCTGGGTAATTTTTATAAACGTCAAAAAATATTTCGGCTTTTTTTGAAATAGAGTCTGAATAATAGCCATTGTCGCCGTAAATGGATATGCCATAAGCTTTAATCATCTTTCCCAAAGCTTCTTCATCGGCTCCAGTAGGGTGAATAACCTTAAAGTTAACTTTAACCTTATAATATCCAACAGTATATTCACCTTCCGGGAAAAAATATTTATCCCCAATCTTATATTGCTTGAAATTGCCATATCCCAAAACATAATCCAATGGGATTGGGATTACATATGCTTCACCGGGCTTAAATTTCCTAAAAATGAAATTAACATAATCCGGATCCGGCAATTCAATCCTGGAAGCATACACGCCGTTTTCATTCTCAACCCATATCTTTTTTTCCAGAAGGATAAATTCGGATTCATTAATTGAGTCGATACTCTTTCCGGCATTCATCATTGTAACAAACAGTTTTATATTTTCTGTCTCATAATAATATGATTTATCCGTCGACAATGAAAATCTTATAGAAGAATTATGCGAATAAGATATTACCACACAAAGGAAGCACGAAATAAAATAAGTTATTAAAGATTTCTTTCCAGACATAATTGTTGATATAACAAATTATTCAATTTCGATTTTTACTTCTTATACTTCTCTGAAATTATAAGCGCATTTGCCACAATTCCGGCATTTATACCTTGATATCTCTTGGCGATTCTAAGCAGGAATTTTGTCGCGGCGTCTTCGCCGGAACCGGAATAAAGGTATTTGCTCATTTTCAAGAGAATATAGTCAAGTTTTTCATTGTTTGGAAACCTATCAATAAATCCATTTGCTGTAGCAAATGTCAGGCTATCCATTTTTTGAACCGTCATATAATTATTAAAATAACCTATAAATGCATCTTCCGCATACACGCTTTCGGGATATTTATAATAAACATAATTAAACACATCTGCTTTCTGTATTACCGCTGTAGTATCGTATCCTTTGTTATCTATATTTACAGCTAAAATATTCCTGGCTTCAGACATCTTTTCATAAGCGGCTTCTTCTTTTCCGCTTGGATGTGAAACAGAAAATTCTGTAGATATATTTCCAAAGTATATCTTGTAATTCCCTACCCGCAGAAAATACTCATCTCCCATATGATATAAGGGATCATTTGGGTAATAAAAAATATCGCCTAAATAATATTTTACTGTCGTTGATTTACCCGGTTTTAATATCCAGTATGTATTCTCTACATAGCTTCGCACAGGACTGAATTGCTCAGCCGTCTCACCGCCGGTTGCTATCAATTTTAATTTATCGGAAGTGTGAAAAAGCGTTTCATCTG
>CAZMRG010000111.1:0-10471 GCA_964568655.1 uncultured Ignavibacteriales bacterium
ATGGGCTGCTGCCTCTACCTTCCGTGGCTCTGATAAACGCGGCGGCGCTAATGGCGCACGCATTCGTCTTGCGCCGCAAAAGGACTGGGTTGTTAACAATCATTCTCAGTTGGCAAAAGTATTGAAAACTCTGGAAGGTATTCAAAAAGATTTTAACAGCTCCAAATCTGACAAAAAGTTGTCTCTTGCGGACCTTATAGTACTGGCAGGCTGCACAGGCGTTGAAAAAGCTGCAAAAGACGCAGGGTATACTATAACCGTTCCTTTTACTCCGGGGCGCACAGATGCATCGCAGGATCAGACTGATGTGGAATCCTTCGCGGTACTTGAGCCTGCAGCCGATGGTTTCCGTAATTATTTAAAAACGAAATACACAATATCAACCGAAGAATTATTGGTGGATAAAGCGCAATTGTTAACGCTGACTGCTCCCGAAATGACAGCGCTTATGGGTGGTATGCGTGTATTGAACACAAACTTTGATAACTCTAAACACGGTGTATTCACCAAACGTTCGGAAACGCTTACAAACGATTTTTTTGTAAACCTGCTGGACATGAATAATATCTGGAAGCCAACTTCTGAATCTAAAGAATTATTTGAAGGCCGTGACAGGGTAACAGGTGAACTTAAATGGACAGGTACGCGTGCGGATCTTATCTTTGGTTCAAACTCAGAGCTCAGAGCCCTTGCCGAAGTTTACGGGAGTTCAGATGCTCAGGAAAAATTTGTTAAGGATTTTGTGGCGGCATGGAACAAAGTAATGAATCTTGATCGTTTTGATTTAGCTTGATTTTTTAGTTGTCCACATCTCTGCACCAGGGAGAATTCAATTAAGCCGTATTTTATACGGCTTTTTTATTTTCTGCTTGTTAAAAAACTGATATTATCTTATTTTAGTTTCTCTTAAAATTCATTTTGATAAATTAATTGTGTTCATATGGAATCCGCCGCCAAAGTTAAACTTATTGCTGATGTTGCTGTATTTGCTCAAAGTAAAGTTCTTCTTGTAAATTATAAAGATACTAACAAATACGATCATCAAAGAGGATTGTTCCTTCCGGACGATAACGTTGGTCACGGAGAGCATCCCGACAATGTGGCTTTAAGGATTTTGAGAGAACAGCTTAATCTTGACGGAACGGAAATGAAGCTCCATCATATCGAATCGTTTTCAGGCAATGATAAATTCTGGCATCTTGTCTTCCATTATGAAATGTATGCGGAAAATATTAACCTGATACAACCATCCGGCGAGATTCAAAGCGCCCAGTGGTTTTCACCGGATGCATTGCCCGATGACAAAGAGATCGCTCATCACGGATGGGCAAAACAGACCATTAAAAAAATAACAGATAACCCGATCTGAAATTTCACAATTCAGAAATAATCTTAATCAAAATAAAATATCATGCATAATCTGGAAACGCTTACAGTCCTCAAAATGAACAATCGCGTAATAAATATTAATCTGGAGGGAATAACTCACGAAGAAAGTTTGCTTTCTCCCGAGCCAGGCGGTAATTGTATCAACTGGGTTCTGGGTCATATGTTAATAAGCAGGGACGATATAAACAAGATATTGGGAATTGATAAGGTATCGGATGAAAAATTGCTGGAAAGATACAAAAGAGGAACAACACCCATCACAAAAGAAAATGCAATTGATATAAATGAAATCTTTCGGCGCTTCAATGATTCGCAAAAGACTATTGAAGAAAAAGTTGAATCTACAGATTTTACTCAAAGGCAGGATGAACTGAAGAGCCTGGCTTTCCATACTTTTCATGAAACATATCACGCCGGGCAAACCGGACTTTTGCGCAGGCTATCCGGAAAAAGCGGAGCCATAAAATAAATCAATCCGGACTGACAATTCAAATGAAAAAAGTCCCGGTATTTCCCATATTACTAGTTAACTTTGTCGGATCGCTTGGTTTCAGTATAGTTCTTCCGTTCCTTGTATTTCTTGTTACAAAGTTCGGCGGCAATTCAATGGTCTATGGTATTATGGGAGCTGTTTATCCGGCATTTCAGCTTGTTGGGGCGCCGCTTCTTGGCAAGTGGTCAGATATTTACGGAAGAAAAAAAATTCTTCTTCTAAGCCAGGCGGGAACGCTTGCTGGCTGGATAATTTTCTTTGTATCCTTCTATGTTCCGGTTACTGTAATTTTCAATGTTAATTCAAATTTGTTTGGAATATTTGCCGTTACTGTTCCAATCATCATCATATTTATTGCAAGGGCAGTTGATGGCATAACGGGCGGTAATATATCGGTTGCGAACGCATATCTAGCCGATATTACGGATGAAAAAGACAGGAACAGGAATTTTGGAAAGATGTCTGTTTCTGCGAATATAGGGTTTGTTGCAGGTCCAACATTGGCCGGAATTCTTGGAGCTACTGTTTACGCTGAAAAGCTTCCGGTATTGGCGGCAATCATTATTTCACTTGCGGCTGTTGTTCTGATTTTATTTTTTCTTCCGGATTCAGACCCAAAACCATTTAAAGAAAGCGATGCCGGTTCCGGTATTCAAAAAGTTCTTGGACATGAAAACAAGGAATGCTTTAAAGATAAGCATAAGAAGAACATAAAGCTGAAAGATGTTTTAAAGATAAAGTTTATTCCATATTTCCTGATCCTGTATTTCATGATCTTCCTTGGTTTCAATTTTTACTACACCGCATTTCCTGTTCATGCAGTGCAAAAACTGGGGTGGAACCTTGGGCAAATGGGAGCCTTCTTTGCCGTATTGAGTTTATTAATGGCGCTCGTTCAGGGTCCGTTATTAAGTTATGTTTCAAAAAGAATTTCAGAAAGCAGGCTGATTATATTCGGAAGCTTAATTTTGGGGATTAACTTCGTATTGCTTTATTCAAATAATACTATCATCATTTTCACTTCCGCGGCTCTATTTGCATTAGGCAACGGCTTGATGTGGCCCTCGTTTCTATCGCTGCTTTCAAAGGCTGCAGGAAAAGTTTACCAGGGTAGCGTGCAGGGATTTGCGAACTCGATGGGAAG
This sequence comes from uncultured Ignavibacteriales bacterium, assembly GCA_964568655.1. GTDB lineage: Bacteria > Bacteroidota > Ignavibacteria > Tepidaquicellales > OLB5 > CAWFKW01. Next base: position 3,027 of record CAZMRG010000111.1, read on the forward strand.
CTTGGCAAGCATCGCGGGACTAATTGCAGGCGGCGTTATTTATGCGCGATTTGCCGAAGTAACTTTTCTTATCGCAGCAGGAGTGATATTTATTGTATTTGTTATGGCGTTCAGGCTTTTGCCCATTGAAAAGAAGTGTGAGCTGAAGCCGGATTTGGGAAACAGTTGATTTTTTTAATATAAAATAATTATATACATGTTTGAAATTCAGAATATCCTGCTTTTCATGCTTGCAGGTATTACGTTAAACTTTACTCCTGGTCCGGATATGATGTATGTAATCACAAGAAGCGTGACTGAGGGTAGATATGCAGGTATTGCCTCTGCATTTGGAATTGCCGGCGGAACAATTATCCACACTCTTGCGGTTGCATTTGGACTAACCGGATTGTTACTTGCCGTTCCATCTGCATACGTAATAATAAAACTTGTAGGAGCGGCATATCTTGTTTATTTAGGTTTCAGAACGCTGTTTAAAAGACAAAAGGACGGATCTCTTATATCCGGTAATAAGAAGAGCATTAAATCAATTTTTTACCAGGGGGTTTTAACAAACGTATTTAATCCAAAAGTGGCGCTTTTTTTTCTTGCATTTCTTCCGCAATTCATAGATCCGTCAAAAGGAAGTATTGCGCTCCAGATTATTTTACTGGGTCTTATCTTCAACACGACCGGAACAATTGTTAATGTAATTGTAGCTATTACTGCAAGCCGTTTAGGGAATAAACTGAAAACAAAACTGAATAACTCATCGTTATTTAAATGGATCGCCGGCACGGTCTTCATTAGCCTGGGAATCAGGCTGGCTTTATTGGAACGTAAATAATATTGAAAATGTATAGATCAGGTATTAAAATAATCGTATTTCTATTAGTATTAGTAAACGCTCAATTTTCTCAGGATAAGTCATCTTTACGATATGAGGATAAGGTCAGGATAAGAGAAGCGTTTGATATAGGAAAGGAATTAGGTGATTCAGTCTGGAGCGGTTTTAACCAGGTTCCATACGTCTTACTATTTGTCTCAGACAGCCTTGAATTTCTTATTAATCACCCTGAGCCCACCAAAGAATTCAAAGATATAGGTTTTGACACAACTCTGCAGGCTGAAGTTTACAGCCGTCCAAGGAAATATAAAACGAATTTTTTGGCGACGTTTGCTGCGGTAGGGGATGTTAACACAATAGTAGTCGGCGGCCCCGAAAACGCCGGCAGAACAAGCGGCGACTGGATCCTATCGGTTCTCCATGAACATCTCCACCAGATGCAATACACTCAGCCCGATTATATGTCCGGCGTTGATGGACTGAATCTTAAAAACGGCGATACTACCGGAATGTGGATGCTTAATTATCCTTTCCCTTATGTAAGTCCGTATGTTGCGGAACAATTCAACATACTTACCATAGCCGCGCAAAAAACAGCTTTCGCTGAAAGCGATGATTCATTCAAAAGTAATTTAGATATTTTCATGACTGAAAGAGAGAAATTCAAAGGGCTTTTGAGTGAGAAAGATTATAGGTATTTTTCATTTCAGTTGTGGCAGGAAGGAATTGCGATGTATACTGAGCTGAAATTTGCCGGACTGATGAAAGACAAACGGACCCCACGGAGCGGAATGAATGACCTTGCAGATTTTCCGGGATATAAAGAGCTGTATAAGAAGAAGCTTGAGAATATTAAGAATGTTTCGGTAAAACTCAAGTTAGATGAATCGAAAAGGGCGTGTTTCTATTACCTGGGAGCCCTGGAAGGTTTGATCCTTGACCGGCAAAATCCAAATTGGAGAGAAAATTATTTTAAAGATAAATTTAATATTGATGGATATTATAAATAATGGGTAAATCAACGGATAATCATTTAAAAGAAGACAAACACATTTTTGTAAAACCCGGTACGGAAATAAATCTGAAAGACTATGACACGGATTACACCGCGGGTTTTAAGAACAAGGAAGACGCTGAAGAAAAGTTACAGGCGGATATTGCAAGTCTTACAGAACTGCAGGATAAACTATATTCGTCATGCTCGCACTCGCTGTTAATTGTATTCCAGGCTATGGACGCGGCGGGGAAGGACAGCACGATTAAGCATGTTATGTCAGGGGTAAACCCGCAGGGATGCGATGTTACCAGCTTCAAGCTGCCAAACTCTGTTGAGCTTTCTCATGATTACCTATGGAGGATACATAAGAACGCACCGCTTAAGGGAAAAATAGAGATATTCAACCGCTCGCATTATGAAGAAGTTCTTGTTACGCGCGTTCACCCAGAAATTTTGTTGAAACAAAATATTCCGGGAATTGATTCGGCGGATAAAGTCGACGAAGAATTCTGGAAAAGAAGATACAAAAACATATGTGAATTCGAAAAAATGCTTTTTGATTCAGGAACGATAATTCTGAAGTTTTTCCTGCACGTATCAAAGAAAGAACAGAAGAAAAGATTTCTTGCGAGAATAGATAAACCCCAGAAGAACTGGAAATTTTCTCTAGCTGACTTGAAGGAACGGGCTTTGTGGAATGAATACAGGAAGGCATATGAAAAGGCGCTGACAAATACTTCAAAAGAGTATGCCCCGTGGTATATCATTCCGGCGGATAATAAATGGTTTATGCGTGCGGCTGTCGGCGATATTATTGTTGGAACGCTTAGCGAACTGAATCTGAAATATCCCAAAATAACCGAAGCTGAAAGGGAAGAACTGGCTAAAGCTAAAGCGAGCCTGCTGGGCGAGCCGGATTAGAGCCTGCCGGAATTTGTTACAATTTCCTTAATAGTATCGTTTATCTCAAGTTCAAGCAATTCTTCGAGAGAGCAGGGTAGTAAGATGGACCAGTTATCGGCGCTCACGCTTCCCGGTGTATTAATTCTGTACTTCCAGCGGTTCATCTTCTTAAATAACTCATCATCCAGCGTTAAGTACTCCTGAATTAACTGTATACTGAAAATAGATGCGGACTGATTTATCTTTTCAAGGCATTTGAAAATTAATTCTGTGCTGGCATACTCGCTTGAAGCATCCCTGCTTTCAAGATACTCAAGAAATTTTTTCTTTTCGCCATAGCTATCCAGGTAAGCATAAGATAGCGCGTTTTCAGTTTCGGGCGTAGGCGTGATGATGCTCAGGAACATTTCACGTGAATTAATTTCTTCATTCCAAAATAACCTACCGTGCCCTGAGAGCTTCCTGTTAAACAGGGCTCTCTTTAAAAACCTGATCTGTTCGGCATCCGACCCCTGTTTGGCGCAAAGCATTTCAAACAGCTTTTCGTCCATTGTTCCGGCTTCGTGCTTCCACCAGTTAAAAAAGAAACTTGAATCATGCGTTGATATAACGCAGCTTGAATTCATTCTGTAATCGTGCGGCTTTTTAAAGCCAAAGCCATCAGCCGGCGTTTTTAGATACCGTTGGAATTCAATACCCGGAATGCCATATTCATGAAGCGTTTTATACGAACAGGCAGGCACGGTTCCCAAATCCTCACCGCAGGGGAGCATTGATGTGCCTTCAAGCATTACATTTATGATCGCCTTGCCATGTTCTTCCCATAAATGCTCTTCATAAGGCTCATACTTGCCCCTGAACGCTGCCTCTTCCGGAGGAAAGCTCAGTGGGATGGTCCATATTCTGAATAAACCGACAAAATGATCGACCCTGTACATATCATAAAAGCTCTCAGCATATTTCAGCCTGGTTTGAATATATTTGAATCCATTTTTTGCAATTTCCGGCCAATTGTAAGGAGGCATGCCCCAATTTTGTCCAAGCGCAAAATACATATCCGGCGGGGCTCCGGATGAAAGTTCAAGCCTGAAAAAGCTTTGATGCGCCCAAACATCTGCGCTGTCTCTTGATACCAAAAAAGGAAGGTCGCCCATAATAAAGATGCCCACATCATTGGCGTATTCCTTGATTTCCTTCAGTTGTTCAAATAATTGCCATTGTATCCATTTAAAAAATTCTATTTTCTCACTGTTCTCATTTTCGATCTTACTAAGCGTTTTTGTGTGCCTGTTTTTGATATCATCGGGCCATTTTTCCCAAATTGGTTGATTCAGATTTTCAGCAATTACTTTGAACAAGCCATAATCATCCAGCCAATAAGCATTGGCTTCGCAAAAATCGGAATAACGGCTATCTACAACCACCCTGTCTTCGAACATCTTCCATAAGACGGCTATTTTATCTTTCTTTACGTCGTAAGTTGTCCTTAATTTTCGTTGGGGGTAACGTCGTTTCAACCTGTTTATATCGTCTATAAACAAATTTAAATCAATGCCTGTAACTTTATTTAAATTAATATAGATAGGCTCTATTGCGAAAGTACTTATCGAGTTGTATGGAGCTTTATCTGTTCCTGTTTCATTTAGCGGCAAAAGCTGAATTATTGTCTGCCCCGTTTTTCTGCACCAGTCTATTAACAGTTTGAGATCTTCTATATCGCCAATACCAATACTGTTTTTTGAATATATCGAAAATAGGGGAACAGCTATTCCGGCCCGGCGTTTTAAGCCGATCTTTTGCCATCTGGGTCCCGTAGGTGTGTCTAGTAAGTAAGAATAATCCAATTTTTAGTCAGAATAATGAGCAGTTTTTACAAGTTTTTCGTATACACCTTTGCCGTTCTTGTATTCAGCAAGGTTGCTTTTTGCCTGCGAAAGTCGTTTTAGAAATTCTTCTTCAAATGAGATGTTCGCTAGCTCTTTTGCCAATTCCATGGCTCTTGAGGCATATTCCAGAATTTTTACTGTTTCAATACCAGATATTTCTGAAAAGAACCATCCATCGCTAGTGTACATTAACATTGCGTACTTTTGCATTTCCAGAAGCGTTAAGCTTGTCTTTATTTCAGCTTCGGAAAACTGCTTTTGCGCATTCGCTGTCATAAATGTATGGATATTGTCGTTTGAATTATCAAGAAGCAAATAAATATATTCATTTCTTGCCTTCCATACATCCTTAAAATATTCTTTCCCCATAGATTCGAAAATAATAATCAGGTTATTTCTTAGCCAGTCCAGAGATTCTCTCAGCGGCTTTCTCCATTTCTGGTTCCATCCGCCTCCTCCGCCATCGCCGCAGTTATCCTTCCATCTCCTGACACCGTGCGAACAGCTCCATGACGTTCCTTCTCCATATGGCCCCAAATTGATTGTAACTTCATATTCCGGCTGATGCAATGAAAGGTATTCCCCGAAGTTAACTATCTTTATATTATTTTGCGGGACCAAAGCTTTCATAAAATAAGCCAATGTTCTTTCTGCAAAGCGCTTATGATGCCCGAAAGTTTCACCGTCGGTTGCAATGCCTATCAGCTGTTCTGCCTTAACGGTTTTATCGGCTGCCTGGAAAATCTTTGACAGGAGGTTCTGGGAGCTGGTTAAAACATCGTCAAATGCAACGGATTTTGAAACAGGGCCGTCATAAAAGAAAATATCTATGAATTTATCTTTATCAATTTTTGAGAAACGTCTATAAGGGCGTTTAGGATTGATCGTGTTATTACTTACATCGGTCCATTTATCTTCCCCGATTTTTCTTGTTTTTAAAGCCTGCGAAGTATCAAGTATAATATATTTAACGCCTTCATTGATCAGGACCTCAACTGTTTCGTCATTTACCGCGGTTTCAGGAAGCCATATGCCTTCTGAATCTCTGCCAAAGTGGTTCTTGAAGTCTGCAAGACCCCATTTTACCTGTGTAATTTTATCATTCAGATTAGCAAGCGGCATTATCATATGGCTGTAGCACATCGCGATAGCGTTGCCATGCCCGTTATGAGAGCTTATGCTTGTCTTGTCAGCCTCAATTATCTTGTTATACGTTTCAGGATGTTTATTGCGTATCCATGCAAGTAATGTGGGGCCAATATTAAAATTAAGAATTTCATAATTATTTACGCGGTCAACAACAGTCCCGTGGTCATCTATAATTTCAGCCTCTGAATTTGGTTTATAGCACTCTATGTAAATTCGTTCATTCCAGTCATGAAACGGCTTTGCGCTATCCTGAAGCTCAATTTCGCCCGTCCAGGGATTTTCCCTCGGCGGCTGGTAGAAATGTCCGTGCAAACAAATATATATCACTTAACTTTTCGGTTGAAACAATTTATAAACCACAAAAGTAAAAATTTGTGAAGTAAATTGGTAGGGAAAAGCGAAGATGCCTGAATATTTAACATATTTAGGCGCGATAGAATGAGTTGAGCCATTTCTAAATGTCGGCAATTGTATGAAAAAATTTCTTATATTTGTTTAAATCCAATCAATTGTGTTATATGAACCAAAAAGGAGTAATGAAATGAAAAAAATTATTTTGTTATTTTTAGTTTCAATCACACCTCTTGCATATTCACAAACCAAAGCTGAACTTGCGGGTGTTTGGCTTTCAAAAGTAGAAGCCGGAGAAAAACCGACAACGCCTTCGTATTTTGTGCTTAATTCTGACGGCACATATACCTGGGGCGTGGATTCAACCGGCGCAGATGTTTTGGGTAATTCAAGTGTCGGAACCTGGGACCTGACTCTGGATAAAGAGATAAAGATAATTTCGACTGATAAAAAAGACATTAAGTATTACGCGCCAACAGGAACCGATAAGAAATATAAATACAAATATTTTGAAAAGGACGGCCAGAAAACTCTGGACAGATCAACTGATATGAGCGTCTTTATCCAAAAAATCAGCAACTGAAATTATTTAATAATTTATAATATTCGGAATGAAAAAAACTTTTTTAGTATTGTTTGTTCTGTGCGCGGCGGCAGTTTCGTTTGGACAAAGCAAAAGCGACCTCGCCGGAGTGTGGAGAGTTACATTAAAGGCGGGCAACAAACCCACCACGCCATCATATATAATGTTCAATTCTGACGGCTCTTATTTGTGGGGAGTTGATTCGCTTGGTAATCAGGGGGATAACATCATTAAAGGGACGTGGGATTTGACCGCTGAAAATGAAATAAAAATAATTCCCGCTGATGCGACCGACAAAATCAGTTATTACGCGCCAACAGGAACAAACATGATATACCAGTACAGGTTTTATGAAGAAAATGGTCAGAAAGTGAAAGACAGGTCAACCGACATGAGTCTTTACATTCAAAAACTTGGCAACTGACGATACTAAAAATAAATTTTCGAAATTATTTCAAGAGTAAATTATGAAGAAATTATTATTCATTCCGCTGTTGATATTTATTGCGGCCTCCGGGTTTGGACAGACAAAAAGCGACCTGGCGGGCACGTGGAAAATTGTTACGGCAGTATCAAATAAGCCCCAGCCGCCTCCTACTTACCTTTTGCTCAATGCAGACGGAACGTATTTATGGGGAATTGATTCTGCTCAGGCAGATCCTATGAAAAGTGTAACAAAGGGTACCTGGGAAGTGACTTCAGAAAAAGATATTAAGTTCATTCCGGCTGACCCGGCTGACAGGGGAAAAT
>CAZMRG010000112.1:0-7907 GCA_964568655.1 uncultured Ignavibacteriales bacterium
TTTGAGCTGGCGGGCGGACTTGAACCGCCGACCTGCTGATTACGAATCAGCTGCTCTACCACTGAGCTACGCCAGCAAAAAAATAAATTTGTATTTTATATCTGAACCAACTGATATCCTGCTGTTGAGCGCCGCTTTGGCGGCGCTAAATCCCGCTTGCGGGACTCTACCAACTGAGCTACGCTCTACGAGTCTTCGACTCGAAGAGTCGTAGACCAGCAAAATGTTTATCTCTAAACGTGTTTTCCTGTAAATGGAATTAACATCGGAACTTCATGCTTATAATTTACGTATGAATCGCCGTACTCCAAAACAAGTTTCCTTTCTTCAAGAACTGTTCCAATAACAACATAAACTGTCAGAACAATATTTACAACTATATCAGTCATCCGGAACGTTTGGCACCAAATAAATATAATAAGAGCAAAATACATTGGATGTCTCACTATTCCGAGTAATCCCTTTTTCCTGAGTTCTTCGGGCTGAGCCGAATTGTTTTTCTTTCCAATGTTCAGAATCTGCCGGATACCAAAGAACGATAAGAAATCATAGTCGATGAAAAAAGCCCAAACAAATATCGCTAAAGAAACAAACATCAGCGCATATCTGACAGCTGTTAAAGGCGCTGAATAGACGATAATAATATTGGTATCAATATCAAATGAAAATCTCATCAATGGAACCAGCAAAACAAACGAAATCAAAACGTAAAAAATTCTGTAAAAAGCGTAATATTTCTTTAATAGTCTGGTTGCCAGTTTTGTGAATCTAACGCTGATAAGATAGCTATGTAGCGTACAATAACCAGTCCAAAGCGATGCTACTAATAAATACTTCATTTGCAAAACCCCCTTTTCTCAATAAATATCCCTGATTTGTCATCTGCAAGCCGAAGAGGGCCCCAGTATTTACAAATGAACACAAAGTTACTAATCCTATAGATTCAATTCAATGATAATATACCCGTGAACATATGATATTTGAATCATTTATCAATAATTGTTACTTTGTTTTCATGGCTTGAGCCTTTCACTTCAGGGTAATACATTAAACAGGCGACTGCCGGATTAACATAGTAAGTTCCCGGAATTTGAGCGCGTAATATATAACTGAACTCGCGTTTCTCAGCGCCGTACATATTCCCAAAGAAACTGATCTTATTGCTTCTTATTTCCCTGTTCGAATACCACCATCTCCAATAATAGTAATTTGATCCTTTATAATCATTTTCACCCTCTATAGTATAGCCCCAGTCGTCTTTAACAACCATGCAGCCGGCAGGGATTGGATCTTCAAGCATAAAATATTCTTCTTTATCGCGTGAAGGTGTAACCGCTACTTTTACAAGAATTTCTTCTCCTGGTTTCAATGGACCTGCAAGAGGAGATTTCAGCAGAATCATCTTATTTTCCTTCACGTCCCTGAAAGATTCAAGCTTGTAATAACTCCGTTCCACTTCAAATCCATCTATCTTTGAATCCCTGTTCTCTTCCGAAGAGTAATAAGTTAAGCCTGAATTTACATCGAGGCTTCCGTTTCCAATTTTTTCTATCCTGATTTCGTTGGCGCCGCTTTTCAGAAATTCAGAGCCAATTTCAATGACCTGGGCTTTTTTAAATATGTCATCGTGGGTGATTTGCGCCTGCGCAACCTGATTATTATTGACATAAATTTTTATGTTGTAATCAGGATTTAAAAGGTTGTCATAAACTAAATAATCGGATAATCCAAACGCAATAAACGCGTTTTGTACCGTATTGTTCCTTCCGGCTGTGTTTCGGGTTGATATCAGCCATCTTGCAGCTTTATCAATGTATGGCTTATAATCGGGTCGTGATTTTACTCCGCTAAGTAATGCCTTAATCACCATAGCGGTTGTCATAATATTATCTTCCTGCCAGCTATAACGTAATATTTTTCCTCCCCAATAAATTTTTGAATCGCCATCCCGTTTAAGATTCTTCAGCAGGATATCATTATACTTTTCAGCTGTTTTATTATTGCCAACTCTTGAAGCTGTTAGGCTCAAAAGAGAATTTGCAAAGTCATTCAGCTCAAAGTTATTCATGAATCTAAATTGCTTTGCGAAGAAATCGCTTCTGAGGGTATCGGCTTCGCTTAGCGCCAGCAATACAAAAGCCCTTGAGGTTGATTCCATTTCTTCATCTGCCAATGAATTCCTGAGAAATTCACATCCTTTCTTTTTGACTTCGGGTCTGACCGCGTAGCCCGAATTGCCGGCCAGCGCCAGAGAATATATGACATACGAAGTCATGTAAACATCGGGTTGCCCGTTTTCCCACCATCCCCACGAACCGTTTGGCCTTTGCATTGAATAGATCTTCTCAAGCCCTTTATCGATGACTTTAGGCAGTTCATATTGCATATAATCATCTAAAGGCGCGTTTACTTTCTTTAAAGCGCTGGCAACAATAGCCGAGGGTACAAATCTGCTCATAGTCTGCTCAATACAACCATAGGGATAGCCAATCAACTCATCCAGCGAGTTTAGAACAGATGATGTTATTGACGGGGACAGGCTGATCTTAATTTTTGAGCTCCCTATATCGACTTTATCGGGTATCTCAAAACTCATGCTCCTGGTTTCATTTCCGCCTGTAAATGAGAGCCCGTTTGTGCTGCTTACGGGCAAACCAAAAGGCTGCTGGTTCAGTTTGAATTGAACTGCGTCAGATTCTTTATCTGTCAGCGCAGTTGCAGTCAATGTGGATAGTCCATTTGGAAGGGCCACTTTAAAACCCCAATCAATTCTCTTTATTTCATTGTTTTGGATTATTATGGTTTGTGAGCTATCCACACCCGGAAGCGGGACCAGGTTATCCGTTTTAATGGTTATTTTGGTTAACTTGTCTTCATCAAGATAATTGTGAACAATTGCAGATACAGTCACTTCATCTTTCTGCTGCAAAAAACGGGGAGCTTCCAGCCGGACAATCAGGTCTTTTCTTGAAATTACTTTGTCAGTGTTCTGGCCAACTTTTGTATCAGCAGTAATGACTTTGGCCGTAATTCGCCAGGTAGTAAGATTATCCGGAAACTTCACCGTAACTTTTGCATTTCCGTTTTCATCGGTAAAGACAGAAGGTTCCCAGTGAATTTCATCAGAAAAATTTTTCCGTAATTCCGGCTCAACAAAATTCGTCGCTTTATTTAATTGATCTTCGTTTGGTTCTTCTTCTATTATTTTACCGGAAGTTTCTGTTGGGACGCTTCTTTTTTGTGTTTCGATTTCCAGCATGTCTGTTATAGCGCCTCCTGTGATCATCCCAAAATCTGCTGTCACTGTCTTGCCCTGCATTATTTCAACGTTTCTCATTACTGCAGACTCATAACCCACATATGTGCATTTAACCGAATAAACTCCAATCGGCAATTTACTGAAGCGATAGTTCCCGCCTTCATCAGTGGCAACTCTGATATTTGCTCCCTCAATCCATAAAATAGCGCCCACTAAAGGAGATTTATCTTTTTTATCGAATACTCTGCCCTTTATCATCCCATATTTTTCATTAAATACGCTCCGGGTTTCCTGTTCAACGTTTTCTTTATATGTAATTATTCTGCCGCTTTTTAATTTATTCTCATCCGTTTTTAAATTCAGAAAGACACTCTTGCCATTTGAAATATATAGCGAGTAGCGGCCATTAAGAGGAACTTCATTATTAATTACAGTTAAATCGTAGGTTCCGCCGGGAAGTCTGATAAGGAAACCGCCCAGAGAATTTGTCCGGTCCGCAACAAACTCATTATTAATAACAACTATAGCAAAGCTCAATGGATTTCCTTCTTCATCCGTTATTCTGCCTGAAACTGTGCCCGCGTCTGTTTCTCTGAGTTGGTCAACGTCATACCTGTCGCGTATTGAGGCATATCTTGAACCATGCGGAAATGCATAAGGACCGATTATTCTCGATTCAACCGTGTTGCTGGATACCGGGTAAAAGAAATTCCGTATGTCTTTAGTATGGTCTTCGCTGATAGCGTATATGCTTTCATCAACAACTCCTATACAAAGTTCGGCATTCTTAACAGGATTTCCGGAATTGTCGGTAATATGGGCGGTTATGATACCTTCATCGCGCGGCTTATAGATTTTTTTGTCCGTGCTGAGATCGAGGTTCAGGAACCTTGAAGCAGCCAGCACAAGTATAGATTTATTCGAACTGTACAGTATTCCATTTTTAACAAAAGAAACCTCCAGGAAACAATTTGGGCCGTAGCTTTCCTGCACAGGAAATTCTATGTAGCCGGATGTTCCCTCAAGCTTTTCTGTTCTGTATAAAAGTATATTTTCGGAGCTTATGGTTATAAGCATAGTCGCATCGGGTATTGGACTGATCACCCAGGTTTTGCATTGCTCTCCAGAATTGTAAAAGGGTTTATCGGGCAGCAATTGAATTGTGTTGGAATTATCCGAGCTCCACCAGTTCATGTTACCTGAACTTACATAACAATTTGTACTCTCGCTTACTTTGGAGCCGTTTTCGTCAAACGATGTAACTTCAAATTCATAGCGCCCTTCTTTATTTGCATCAAAGAATATTATGGCTGAGCCGTCAGCAAGCGTTTTACCGGATAATGTTGAAACAAATTCTACGTTTTCTTTATTAGAAGCCCGGTTCCATGTTTTTCGTGTAACGGTAACATTAAGCGGCGCCTGAGCGGGCTTATCTGAAAAATCCGCCGCATTAACTTTGATCCCTATTTTTTCGCCGGATTCGTACACGTATTTATCAGTAGCAACCGCGATATAGTACTCAGACCTGGTGATAAATGTAGTAGAAGTTTTGCTAACGCCTATACGCGACTTATCCGTCACTATTGCTTCAATGATATAAACATAATCTGTTTTGTAACTATTCCGGGGGTCGTTTCCGTACTTTTCAGTGAAGTCTTCATTAACACTGTAAAGAAACTCAAATTGCCCATTTTCATCAAGCTTTCCGGAGCCTTTAACTACATATTGACTGTTTCTGAACTTCCGGTTTTCTTTTTCATTTTCGTAATATTCCTGGAAAAACCATTTGTAAGGTGAAAATTGCCACCACTGCTTATGATAAGGTTTCTTGAAAATCCTGTATTCAACATCTGCTCCGGAAACAGGACTCCCAAAATAGTAGCCGGCGTTGATTGTTCCTGTGACTACATCGCCGTTTGTGTATTGAGGTTTATCGAAAGACATGTTCACGAAATATTCAGGTTTCCTGAATTCATCTACCTGGAAATCTGAATTGAAAGTTATCCCGTCATTTAAACCGGCCGTGATTTTGTAAACTCCTAACGGGAATCCATCTCCGAGAGTGAAATCGCCGGAAAATGTTCCGTTGGAATTTGTTTTAAGAACTTTGAAATATACGCGGCTGTTTTTGGGGTCCGCGATCTTTACAAACACTTCCTGTGATTCTACATTTTCAATTTCTTTTTCGGTATACTTTCGGATTGTCCCTTTAAATTCAACTTTGGATAAAGGTTGGTACACAGGCTGATTTGTATATATATACCCTTTATAAGAGTCCGAAACGAAGCGAAAGAAATTTTCAGGATTTGTAACGGCAATTTCCGAATCACTGTTTACAATAACAAAAGGATATTGGATCCTGCCCCTTTTGATAGCGGCTCTGTTAGAGTCGGTCAACTGGAATGAGGCAAGTCCATCTTTATCTGTTAACATGCTAAAATTGTCAATTGAATCTAAATAGCATGTCGCTCTTATGTTTGAAATAGGCTCGCCGGTGAACTTATTTACCGTTTGGCACAGAACCATATTGGCTGCAACCTTTGTAATCAAACTTATATCAGCCACTAAGAATCCGGCAAATGCCACTTTTGACCTGTAATTGATTCTAATAATATATGCGCCTTTGCTTAAAGGATTAAGCGCTACGTTAGTTGCAACTACATATTTAATCTTTCCATTTTGTTTTTGAGGAACAGTTTTCGGAATTGTCTCAAATGTTTTTTCCTTGTCGCAAAAGCCGCTCAGGTTTGCAGTATCTGTATAATCCAAATAAAATACATTAGACCGGATTCTGTTCGCCATGTAGCTTTCAATATCTCTTATCCTATAGAGCTCAATATGAAACTTAGGGGAAATTTCTATTTCTGTGCTGCTTATAAAAATGTTTATAGTGTCTATGGAAGAATTAAAGTTGTTGACGGTTACCTGGAAGCTTGGATTTGGAATTGGCTCGTCGTTATCTGTTTTATTTTGAGAATAGATGAACCGGGGGCTAAAATAAGAAACAAAAAATATTATTAAGATAAAAAAGGAAAGTTTTTTCATGGCATTATTACCTTAACTTGGTAAGCAGTATTTATATAAAAATAGCTAACCCGTAATAGCTTTTCAATGAAAATATACGGGTTTATAATGATTTAAGTTTAAATAAAAAGCAACTGCCGGTTCTAAGGGGCAGATTTTTTAAGTTCGGAAGCATTCCTATAATAAAAAAAGTCCGGCAATAACCGGACTTTTTAACTTGTAACCTGTACCTTGCAGCCTAATATCTATACCAATCAGGTTTATATGGGCCCTGTTTATCAACGCCGATATATTTTGCCTGTTCTTCAGTAAGTTTTTCAAGTTTAGCTCCAACTTTGGCTAAATGAAGCATTGCTACCTTCTCATCCAGATGCTTGGGCAGCACGTATACTTTATTTTCATACTTGCCGGGATTGTTCCATAATTCGATCTGTGCAAGAATCTGGTTAGTAAACGAATTTGACATAACGAACGATGGATGTCCCATCGCGCAGCCAAGATTGACCAAACGTCCTTCAGCAAGCACAATAATTTCATGCCCGTCAACCGTGTATAGATCAACCTGCGGCTTTATAGTAACTTTGGAATCACCGTGATTATTATTCAGCCATGCAATATCTATCTCACTATCGAAGTGCCCAATGTTACAGACTATTGCTTTATCTTTCATCGCTTTAAAATGTCTGTCTGTGATAATTTTCAGGTTTCCGGTTGCTGTAACAAAAATATCTGCAATTTTAGAAGCGTCATCCATAGTAACAACCTGGAAGCCGTCCATAGCTGCCTGCAAAGCGCAGATAGGGTCGATTTCGGTTATCATCACTCTTGCGCCAGCGCCGCGTAATGACTGAGCAGAGCCTTTGCCAACATCGCCGTAACCTGCAACGCAGGCAACTTTACCGGCCATCATAACATCCGTTGCTCGCCTTATTGCATCTACTAATGATTCGCGGCATCCGTACTTGTTATCAAATTTTGATTTTGTGACGGAATCATTAACGTTGATAGCAGGAAGCGGAAGCGTGCCGGCTTTCATTCTGTCATACAGCCTGTGAACGCCGGTTGTAGTTTCTTCAGAGAGTCCTTTTATTCCGGAAATAAGTTCAGGATAAGTATCAAGAACCATATTTGTCAAATCGCCGCCGTCATCAAGTATCATATTCAACGGCCTGTCGAATGAACCGAAGAACAAAGTCTGCTCAATACACCAGTTAAATTCTTCTTCGTTCATTCCTTTCCATGCGAATACAGGAATGCCCGCTTTTGCGATCGCAGCGGCGGCGTGATCCTGAGTAGAAAATATATTGCATGATGACCATTTAACTTCTGCGCCGAGGTCGATCAATGTTTCGATCAATACGGCGGTCTGGATTGTCATATGAAGGCATCCTGCAACTCTGGCGCCTTTAAGCGGCTTTGAGATTTTGTATTCTTCTCTTATTGCCATAAGGCCGGGCATTTCAGCCTCAGCAAGGCGTATTTCTTTTCTGCCCCACTCGGCAAGCGATATATCTTTAACTTTGAACTTTTCTAATGTTAATGTTTTCTCTGATGTTTTTGACATAATAATTATTTTATGGTTTTATTTTTAGAATTTTCATGAGCTTGTTGTCTATTAAGTTAA
>CAZMRG010000112.1:8007-10435 GCA_964568655.1 uncultured Ignavibacteriales bacterium
CTCAATATTCGAAGAAATAAAAGCTGTCAAAATATCATCTCTTTTTTCCGCGAGTACAAGAGCAGGTCTGAGTTTGTTGCCGGTCAAATCAGTAAACGGAAAGTTGACCAGTATTATCTCTCCTTTAGTCATTAATAGCGTTCAATCAAATCATCTAACGTGTACAAATCGGGTTCGTTCTTGAGGAAATCATATGAGTTAGATTCCTGAATTAGCATTTCAAATCCCTTCTCAAATATTTCTTCTTCTTTCTTCTCGTAATATTTCAACAGCAAATTTCTAACCTCTTCAGCTTTTTCTTGCGGAAGTTTTTCTAAAATATTTACTGTTTCTATTATTATTTGTTGTTTTGTCATTTTTTTGTACTCTTTGAGTGTTTCTCGAGCGCTTTTTCAAAATTATTAAACGTCTCATCATCAAACAAGCACAAAATAACTTTCTCTATTGATGTTTCAGCTTTTTCCTTCTTTTTTTCACTAAAATAGTTATAAACCGTATCAACTATTATTTTTGAACTCTCTTCTATTGGATAGCCGTATATGCCTGAGCTTATTGCCGGGATTGCAATGGATTTTACCTTTTTACCCTCCGCAATGTGCAAAGATGCTTTTACCGCACTTTCAAGCTTTTCGGCTTCGCCGGATTTTCCGTCTTTATATTTCGGTCCGACTGCGTGGATTACCCACTCTGCCTTTAAACTTCCGCCGCGTGTAAATACAGCCTGTCCTGTTGGGACAAATCCTATCTTCTTTGATTCCTGCTGGATTATATGGCCGCCTCGTTTTGCGATTTGCGCGGCAAGTCCGCCCGCATGGATAAGTCCGCTGTTAGCGGGATTTACTATTGCATCAACTTCAAGCAAAGTGATGTCGCCTTTTACTATTTCTATTTCTGTGTTTGCTATTTTCATTTTATAAAACATAATAAACGCCCCGGTTCAAACGGGACACTCCGCTAATTTTATTTAATCAATCAGGCTTATGCCTAATTCTTTGATCTGTTTTTCATCTACTCCGCTTGGGCAGCCGTCCATTAAGCTGATTGCGCTTGTTGTTTTCGGGAATGCGATAGTTTCGCGAATATCCTTAGTGCCTGAAAGTATGGCGCAAATTCTATCGAATCCAAATGCAAATCCGCCATGCGGCGGCGCGCCGTAACGGAACGCATCAAGCAAAAATCCGAATTTTTCCTTTTGCTGCTCTTCGGTCAGGTTCATTACTTTAAATACTTTTTCCTGGATATCGCGCCTGTGAATTCTTATGCTTCCGCTTCCGAATTCATTTCCGTTGCAGACAAGGTCATAGCAGTTTGCACGGATGGCTGTTAGAATCTCTACATTATTTCCAGGATCTGCGCTTCCTTTATCCAGTTTTGCCATATCATCATCTTTCGGCATTGTGAACGCGTGGTGCTCGGCAACCAATTCTTTGGATTCTTCATCGTAGCCAAAAAGCGGGAAGTCAATTATCCAAACAAACTCATATCTCGATTCATCAATCAGGTTAAACATTTCAGCAAGCTTAAGCCTCAGATTCCCGAGTCCGCTTAAAACTTTTTTCTTAGCGCCTGAAATTATAAATACAATATCGCCCGCTTTAGATTCAAATGTATTCTTTAAATTACTTTGAATCTCTTCCGATAAAAACTTAACCATTGGCGATTGTACTGTGCCGTCAGCGTTATATTTTAAATAGCCAAGTCCGCCAAATCCAAGCGACTTAACATAATCTGTGAGCGTATCAATAATCTTTCTGGAAACTTCCTTCCCGGATAATTTTATACCGGCAACAATTCCGTTCGCATTAATAGCATCAGTAAATACTTTGAACTCCGTTCCTTTTACTTTTTCAGTTACATCGACTATTTTTAATTCTCCCTTAATGCGCAGATCAGGTTTATCAGAGCCATAAGTTTCCATTGCTTCATCATAAGTCATTCTTTTGAACGGACTGGGAAGTTCTATGTTCGGAATCTCTTTCCATACTGCATCAATCATTCCTTCGCAAACTTCAAATACATCATCCTGCTCAACAAAGCTCATTTCCAAATCGACTTGTGTAAACTCGGGCTGCCTGTCTGCTCTCAGATCTTCATCCCTGAAACATTTACATATCTGAACATACTTATCTAAACCCGATACCATCAAAACCTGTTTGTATGTTTGCGGCGATTGCGGCAAAGCGTAAAATTTTCCGTGATGAATTCTTGAAGGCACCAGGTAATCCCGCGCGCCTTCCGGAGTTGATTTCATCAATACCGGGGTTTCGACTTCGATAAAATCTCTTTTCTCAAAATATCTATGAACAACCTGAGAAACCTTGCTTCTCAAAATAAGGTTATTGGTAATTTTTTTTCTTCTGATATCAAGATAGCGGTATTTAAACCTAAGCTCTTCAGATGCCTTAATATCTTCTTCAACAACAAACGG
>CAZMRG010000113.1:0-10403 GCA_964568655.1 uncultured Ignavibacteriales bacterium
TCATCTTCATAACTTATCTTCACGCAGTCTTTATAAGTCATATCGCCGATTATTACATCTTCAAATGACATAAGCATATATTTCCGTTTGCCCTGCGGGTAGTTGGCATCCCACGTGGCGCCGACCTTCATATCAGCCGGTATTATTACAAACTCATCTTTATATGTGGTATCAACGCTTCTGATAACTATTCCTGCGGGCGTCTCCCTGTAATAATCTATAGACTTATTTGAACCTTCGGGCAATCCGCCGAAGGTAGATTCGAATTTAAAATATTCGTCGTTGCCTAATTTTATTTTATCGGTAATGCTATAAGTCATAGTTGTATTGTTTTTATTAGGGCCTGCCGCGAACTGGAAATTGAAATCCCATTTATCGCCTATCTTTAGCGGGAAATAATCGGCGGGTTTTTTGGCGCAGCTCATAAATACAGCGGATATGATCAACAGAAACAGAAATTTTTTCATTTGATTAATATTTTTTTTCGTGATTTTATTAAAACTTTAAGATAAAACAACCGGGGGAAAACATCCGGGGAAAGTAAGATTCTTAATTAAAATTCGCGCCTATGCTGTGCTTCAGAGTATTTTTATCCCTGAGCTCAAAATCCGGATTGATATCGATAAGGAATTCAAAATATCTTACAAGCTGGTAAGTGAGCTTATCTATATCAAACTTTTCCGCGATAATTTCATTGGCGGTTGGGATGGATCTGCTTTTAAACTGCTCGTAATATTCAATTATCATATCGGCAATTGACGCGGGTTCATCAGGCTCGCACACTTTAAACGCATCATAGCCTCTGAGCATCATCTTCGCGGCGCCATCGGAAACGCACGCCAGTATTGGCTTACGGGCGCCTATATATTCCGATATCTTGACAGGGGAGAGCATTTGGTCGCCCTCGCCTTTGCCTATTGTGAACCACAGCACATCGGATGCGCGCATATAACGGATTGCTTCGGCGTGATTAACAAATCCCGGGTTATAGATAACGTCAGAAAGATTATTTTTCTTTATCAGCTTCAGATTTTCTCTCGAAAGTATCCCGAGGAAACACGCTTCTATTTCATTTCTCAGTTCTGGCCTTTTTTTAAACACTATTGCGAGCGCTTCGAAAAAATATTTGGGCGACATCAGCCCGAAGAATGTCCCGGTGTAAGTAAAGCGCATTTTATTTTTACGGGGCCCGTTGATAGAAATGGGCTCTTCTTTATAATCGTCTTTATCGTACCCGAAACTTATTATGTTAATATCATCATGCTTAATATAATGGTACTCTTCAATTATCTGTTCCTTTATTCTGCGGTTCACCGTTATTACTTCATCCGCTACGCGCAGTACTTCCTGCTCAAGCTTGCGGTTGCGGAAGCGGTGATACGGCGTCGGGTAGAAATTTGTTGAAGCGTTCAGCCATGAATCCCTGTAATCAACAATAAGCGGAATTTTATATTTTTCTTTCAGCTGCGATGCGACTACAAACGACGAGAACGGCGGCGCGGTCGCGTAAATAATTTCTATTTTTTTGGTTTCAATAACTTCCGAGGCAAGCTTATAAGCTTTGCTTATCCATGATTTGTTATTATCCGGAAAATTGTAAAGCGCTTTTAGGTTTCTGAATAACTTTCTCGATGCTTCATTCGGCAGGTGCGGAAGCTTAGAGCCCGTGAGATGGCTTTTTGTGCGTGACGGGTGCGTGCGGTAAATTTTAGTCCCGCCTGCAATCAGCTCATCCAGAAGCTGCTGGTCCCTGAAGTAATATCGCTTTGGATTAGCGGTTATTACATGCGGCTCCCAGCCATATTTAGGGAAATACTTAGCAAACTTTGCCGCTCTTAAAACATTTCCCGAACCCATTGGCGGGAAATAATATGAGATCATTAAAACTTTTTTCAACTAACCCTTAAATAATTATTAATTCCTTCGGCGATTTATTTAATACTTCGCATCCGCCGTTTGTGATCAAAATATCGTCTTCAATTCTTACTCCGCCCAAGCCGTCAACATAAATACCGGGCTCGATAGTTACAACCGAACTGTTGGCCAAAGGAATATCAACTCTTTTATTAAGCCCCGGGGTTTCGTGAACTTCAATTCCAAGCCCGTGACCAAGTCCGTGCCCGAAGTTATCGCCGTACCCGGCTGCAGTTATCAAATCTCTTGCAACGCCGTCAACAGCTTTTGAAGAAGCTCCCGTTTTAGCTGCGGCAATTGCTTTGAGCTGTGAATCAAGAACTATCGCATAGATCTTTTTCATTTCTTCCGATGGTTCCCCTACCGCTATTGTTCTGGTTATATCTGAGCAGAATCCGTCATACACGCATCCGAAATCAAGAGTAACCATTTCGCCCTTTTGAATAACTTTATCTGAAGCGATTCCATGGGGAAGCGCTCCGCGCCATCCGCTTGCAACTATCGGGTCGAATGAATCTTTTGAAGCGCCGAATTTTTTATGAGTGTAAGTAATTTCAGCCGATACTTCAAGCTCGGTCATACCGGGCTTTATGAATTTCAATATTCTTTCAAACGTCTTATCAGAAATTTCAACCGCTTTTTTTATCTTTTCAATTTCATCGGGTGTCTTCTGCATTGTAAGCTTTTCAAGCCGCTCGAATACAGGTATGAACTCTGCGCCTTCATATGTCTTCCTGTACGTCTCGATGGAGCTATAAACTACGTGACTCGACTCAAACCCGATCTTCTTAAATCCGTTGGAATCGAAAACCTTTTTTAGCTCATCAGAAGCATTGTAGTTTATTATGATCTCAAATCCCTTAACCTGCGCGGCAGATTGGTCCTTATACCGGAAGTCCGTTATAAAGTAATCCTTATTTTTCCCGATGATAACCAATGCGGCTGAGCCGGAGAACCCGGTGAGATACCGTATATTCGGAATATGGCTTACAAGAAGCGCATCGATCTGCAATTCATCCAGCAGCGACTTTACTTTTTCATTTCTTGACATAAAACAAACTGATTTTTTAGAATTTACACAATAGCAAAAGTACTGAAAATTGAAAAAGCAAACAATTGAAAAAGGCGTGAGGGGTAGACAAAAAACGGCATGCGTAAATGAATATATAACTATAATTTAGAATGAACAAGAAACAGAATGCAAAGCGGCCTCACCTTTTCACTTTTTAGTTTACAGAATATGGTTAATTTAGAAGTTTTACCGCAGAACATTAAATAATTAAATTATAAAAGATAAAGATTCTAGAGCTTTCATTTTCACACCATCATTAGAAATGTTTTAATCTGTGAATCTGTGGCTTATTAATATAAGATTCCCGCTTACGCGGGAACAAGCTATTTGAATGATTACAGGACTATCATCACAACAGGTACAGGAACGAATTGGAAAGGGGCTGCAGAATAAAGCTGCCGGCGCCAAGACCAAGACTGTAAAACAAATTTTAGTTGAAAACATTTTTTCTGTTTTCAACCTGATAATACTTTCTATAGTTGTCTTCCTGCTTGTCTTTTATATAACTTCCGGCGACCGCAGGCTTATATTCGACAGCATTGGCGCGCTAATGGTCGCGATAATTAATACGCTGATTGCTGTTGTTCAGGAGATACGCGCTAAACGAGCATTAGATAAAGTTCACCTGCTGCTTAAAAACGAAGTTAACGTTATCCGCGACGGCAAAGAAATTTCTATTGACCAGAGCGCTATTGTTATTGATGATGTGCTGACACTTACGCGCGGCGACCAGGTTGTTGTTGACGGAAAGGTATTGAGCTCTAATCATATTGAGATAGATGAATCGCTTTTAACGGGCGAATCTGTTCCGTTATTCAAAAAAGAAGGCGATGAAGTACTTTCCGGAAGTTTCTGCGTTTCCGGTAACGGATATTATACCGCTGAAAAAATTGGCGACCAAAGCTATGCCTCGGCAATAACCAAGACGGCAAGAAAATTCAAAATGACCGCTTCTCCGCTTCAGGTAAAACTGAATTTAATCGTGAAAGCATTGTTCGCATCCGCCGTGTTTTTAGCCGCGCTGGAAATTATAAAAGACCCGACCGGATTTGAAGATATGGAATTTGTGAGAAGGCTATCGACTATATTGCTTTCGCTTGTTCCGCAGGGACTGGTACTAATGGCATCTGTAACATTTGCGCTGGGTGTTTATAGAATTAGTAAGATTGGCGCTATCATACAAAAGCTGAATGCAATTGAATCGTTTGCAAATGTAAAAGTTGTATGCACCGATAAAACCGGAACGCTTACTCAAAACAAGCTTGCAGTTCATAAAATTACTTTGCTGGATGATGCATATAACCTGGAGGCTGTTCAAAAGCTGCTGGGCGCGTATGCAAAGTTTTCCTCTGATAAAAATGCCACGCTGCGAACTCTTGAAGGATTTGATGCGCCTGAAAATGCAAGCGTTGTTGATGAAATTCCTTTTAGCTCTGAATACAAAAGAAGTTTGCTCCAATTAACAATTGACGGCAAGCAATTAACTCTTATACTGGGTGGTTATGATATCCTCGTTGAACAATCTAAAAACAAAGATAAGGCAATTAATCTATATAACTCGGGCGGATTAAAAGTTTATAGAAATATTTTGTTTGGGAAAGTAACAAACAAATCATTTGGCGAGATAAGAAACAACAACGCCGGAATGGAAATAGAACCGCTTTGCATTGTTTCTATTACCGACCAGGTGCGGGGCGACGTTATGGAAGCGATAAATTTGTTTCATAAGAACGATATTGAAATAAAGATACTTTCCGGAGATGCTGCCGTTGCAGTGCAGGCAGTTGCAAAAGAAATTGGGTGGAACATTAGCGATGATGAGCTTATTTCAGGCAGCGAGCTTGACGGGGTGAAAGAAGAGAATCTTGCCGGCGTTATTATGCAGAAGAAGATATTTGCGAGATTGAAACCCGACCATAAACTGAGGATAATTAAATGTTTAAAGCGTGAGAAAATCCATACCGCAATGATAGGCGATGGTGTAAACGACCTGCCTGCTATTAAAGAAGCCGATATGGGAATCGCAATGGAAGAAGGAAGTAAGATAACAAAGGAAGTAGCGGATATTGTCCTGTTGAAAAATAAATTCTCATTGCTGCCAAGCATTTTTGATGAAGGCAACAAAATTGTTAACACGGTTAACTCGGTTGCAAAGTTATTTCTTACAAAGAACTTCATGGTTATTTATCTGACATTGCTAGCGATGTTCTTCAGGCTGCATTTTCCGCTCACGCCGAGGCGGGTATCTCTGATAAATATTTTTGCAATTGGTCTGCCTGCGCTGATTATAGCATTAAGGAATGCTAATATCAGTAAAGCGGTGAATTTCACAAAAGATCTGTTTTCGTTCGTGACTATTTCAGCGCTTGTAATTGTTGCGGGGGCTTATGCCGGGCAGGAATCAATAAAAGGCTTTCCGCAATTCACACGGCATGAAGAACAAATGTGTATGCTCTCTATAATTATTGTTTTAACAGTGGTGAATTTCCTGTCGGTCACTTTGCATGAAGGCGAAAAAAATATCAGGCTTTATATAATTTATGCAATTGGACTTATTGGCTTATATGCATTCATGGCGGTTACAAAAGTGAACTTCATTGTGCTGGACCTGCTCAAGAAGTTTTACGAGATAAGCTTTATTGAGCCTGTATATTGGGATACTGTGCTTTTGATAATTGCCATTGCCTCGGCATCGTTAATAATACTGCAATTTATCAGGCGGAAAATTATTTTTGGGTAAGATTGACGTAGGCTTTTATAATTCCCGTCTCCCCTCTACTAAGGGGGAGACGCGCACCATTGGTGCGCAGAGGGGGTCTTCTATAGACCTCCCCCAACCCCCTCCTTGGTAAGGAGGGGGCTTTTGAATATTTAATAATAATCTATTTATTTTTTATGCACAAATTCATTTTTACGATTCTATTCATATCATTTTATACTACGCTTTCTTATTCGCAATGGATATACCAGGATGCTAACACGGGTAAATACGGTGTGAAGGATAAGAACGATGCTGAGCTCATCGCAGCTAACTTTGATGAGATAATAAAGCTCGACAGACTTGATAACTATCGCGGAATCATTAACAACGAGGCATACTTTTACAACTCACGCGGCGAGCTGCTTAACAAAATTCATTTTGATGAGCTGGGAAAATTTGAATTTAATGCCGCGCGCATAAAACAAAACGGCCGGTACGGCGTAATAAACGAATTCGGCGATGTTACTATTCCGATTGTTTATGACGATTTAAAATGGTCGTTATGGAGCTATGCCGCGGTGAGTAAAAACGGACGCTGGGGAATTATGACGCTTTCCGGAAATTTAATTACTCCAATTGAATATGATACAATAATCGCATTCCCAAACTCAGTTGAATATGCGATAGTCAAACAAAATGGAAAATACGGAATTGTCGATATGATCTCAGGAGAGATTACTCATAACTGCGAGCTTGATGATTATTACTTTACAAACTATAATTATGTGAAGTCATATAAAGACGGCAAAACTGGATTGATGCATTGCGACGGAACCGTACTTGCCAATACCGATTATGATGATGTTAGAGTTGAGAAAGACGTCAGATATAGTGAGATATATATTTATGTTAAATCCGGAAACAGGTGGGGAATCAATAACGCAAAGTACGGAGAGGTCTTCCCTATCGAATATGAGGAATTAGGAACAATTGATAAAAAAGGAATAGTTATAGCTCAGAAAAACGGCGCGCAGGTTCTGCTGGATGTGCGAAAAGGCTTACAGTTAGATAACTGATGCATCGTTTCACCCGGTTGCCTCAGGATTAAAAAGCAACCATGAATACTTTATCTGCTTTCTAAGCGGACCGCTACTTCAGCAGCACCATTTTTTTACTATCTACAAATTTCAATATCGAAGATGCGCGAACCTCGATCCTGTAAAAATATACGCCGCTGGCGTAATTACTGCCGTCAAATTTTTCTTCATAATACCCTGCATTAGGAAATTCATTTACGAGCGTTTTTACCTCTCTGCCGGATATATCGTATATTTTGATAGTTATGGTCGCATCCGTTCCTTTCAAAACCTCTTTCAGCAGAGGAATAGCAAACTTAATAGTTGTGGTTGGATTGAACGGATTTGGATAATTCTGTGATAATGAAAATGTTGTCGGAAGATTAGTTCCATTTGGATCTATGCCAATCTGGTTCACTGGTTCGACTTTAAATAATTTACTTTCTCCCGGATGAAACCACCCCATGGATCCGTCAGTGTTTCCCAGGTCTACATAATTGCTGTTTGTATCGAATGTTATGTATTGGCCCGTATAAACATCGGTAATTTTCCAGCTCGCATAACCAGGTAACTGCGGAGTATTAAACTTTATCTGCATCACACGGTTATCGCCATGGTAGCCGTTTATAGCCGGAGCGCACCTGCGGTTAACAAGCATAAAATAATCAGCCGGATTCTGCGGTGGATAGGGCGGATTAAAAAATCCCAATTCCCAATACCTTTGATCCGGACAATCAAGCCAAACTGTACCGCTTGTATAACAAGCAGGATTATACCCTCCTTGCGAAGGGTCTATACTATGGATATCATTTATATAGTTATGGTTTGCCCCATCGGTGGAAACAGAATACCCTGTTGTATAATTGGAATTTGCAAGTATTGGCCCCCACGCCGTAATTTTTGAGTTGAAATATTTAAGTGAATCCCATTTATTTTCTCCGTACACATCAAGTTCTCTTTTTCTCAGTCCCCATGTATTACCAGCATCAAAATCGCTCGCTCCCAAAGACATATCATAATGAAAAGTTGTTTGTACTGTCTTTTTGTAATTTTTATGCGAGCCGGCACGGGTTAGCTTTTTGTTAAAATAATCAGAATACCAGCTCTCATATGCAAATGGAAGTATGCCTTTAGCGCCGTTACATATTTCTATTCCGAACTGGACCTCTATTTCCGAGGTCATTGGCTCACGGTTGAGGAAATTGGAAGTATGGTAATGCCAATATGTCACAGAGGGTACCGGAACCAACTTTATATTATGCTGGGCGCATAGCGGGGTAAATAAACCTTTCAGGTAACCTTCCATAATATCGAGCCGTGATTGAACGTACGTATTATAATTATCAAGTGAAACAAAGCTTGTCCCTACATTGTAAACAGTCTGTATCTCATTTTTGAGATCATTGGAATAATACGAAGGAAAAGATAAAGTAGAGCTGAGGTTATTAGGTAATTTCGATAATCCCTGGCCGGTGCTGTCAATAAAGGAAGTGTAAAGATTATTAGAGGTCATGAATACCGGCACTGTAATACTATCGAAATAATTATAAAAATAAGTCCAGTCCCTGTCCCGTAAATGAGTATTGAAAGACGCGGGATTTACCAGCGGTATTATCTTATAATCAGGATCATTATTAGACCATGCGGGAAGAAGCGAATCATTTAGTAACTTCACGCATGAAATATTGCTAAAATCTATCTCCTCCTGGTAAAATCCTTTTATTTTATTGCCAATGTCGTTTGCTTTTAATCTGGCAATTTTATCTCTTAATCTGTTTTTAATTAAAATATCCAACGGCCTTGTTCCAAACAGTTCCTGGGCGGGCTCATCCATAACTTTTACATAATCTATATAGAAACTTACCGTTCCATACCAGTAGATCTGGTAATCGACATGGCATTGATCCAATAATTCAAGCGGATCGTAATTCCACAGCGGGCGGCCCTGGTTGATAGCCATGCCATCAACATATATCGGGCATTGATAATAATCTTCCAGGTATTGGCCATTGTAATTTGAGCCTGTAGCATCTCTGAAATTAGCTGTAGTTATAGTAACCTCGTTCAGTGTTGAACCATCAAACGCTTTTATTATTACTTTGCAAACATTTTTTGGCGGAGTTGAAAATGCGTCAGCTACGCTTATTCTCATCCGCGGTTTTACATAATAAGTATTATTCTGCTGTCCTCCCCCACCGGGAAATTCTACCGTGAACATCGGGTCGCCAACAAGTCCCGTAAGGGACTGAAATGCGTTCTGCTTTACCTGGGACAGAGCTAAACCGGGCATTTGCTGCTGTACGCAGACATAATTTTTATCGAAAGAAAGCACCAGTAATCCGTTGTTCCATGTAATATCAGGGTAAAGCATGCCGCAGGGACTTACATAATTATATATAAACCTGCTGTCTCTTCCGCCGGCGGCGTAATTTACCTGCTGCCTGCCGTAAGCCGCCCACCTCAGGGTATCCGGCTGGAAATATGCGTTTATATTATTTGTGTTTAGTTCATTCAGTAAATTCACTGCGGTATCGCCTGCCCACCACCCCTGCCACAGGTTCAGGTTCAGCTCATGGTAAAAGCCCCAGTTAATATTGTATGTAGGCAGGTAATAGTAACTAGGATATGCCCCGGAATATCCCAGCTGAAATGTATTATTCTGTCCCCTGGCTGAACAAACCATGAATATTGCTATTATAATGGCAATAATTTTTCTTCTGCTGGAGGATTTGCGGATTATGACGGAAAAAGAAATTTTATTAAACATTGTTAGCGCTCATTTTCTTTAATATCCAAGGTAATTTAATTACATGAATATAATATATTAATGCAAGTTTTTATATGAAAAAAAGTATCGTTTTAACCGGGCTTAAAGTTATTTCAATAGTATCATTTTCCTGGTCTCGGTGAATTTATTTGCTGTCAGCCTGTAAAAATATAACCCGCTTGGATAATTCGAAGCATCCCATGTTACCGAATATTTCCCGGCAGTGAGCTCTTCATTTATTAAAGAAACAACCTCTCTGCCCAATATATCATAAATGACAACATTAATGAATGATTTTTTTGGTACATCAAACACAATATTAGTAGAGGGATTAAACGGGTTGGGATAATTCTGGCGCAGCTGAAACTGTTCCGGGACAGTTCCGCCCAGCTTTATTATCCCGTTAGGAACCGCTGTGTCACCGTATAAGACTCCGTTAATAACGCAGCCTTTTAAAGTATCAGTGCGTGAGAATCCCATTGGAGGGCCGTCAGCTTCCTCCCAATAATAAATCTGACCAAAGCCTTTGGAATATTTCTTATTGATAGTTACGAGTGAAGGTCCGGCAACGTAACTTTCATAGAAATTTTTAGTCGGAACCGGGTTTCCAAATACATTTTTTAAATTTACCTCGGTACATGTTAATTCGCGCCCGGTGCACCTTCGGGAATGGTCATTAAGGTTAGCCCGCAAACTGTCTATAAGATATTCCCCTGAGCAAATATACGAATCATAACCATAAAGATTACCGTTTGCCGAGTCCAGCCTTTGAAGTTCGTCCTCAGAGCCGTCATTGTATATAAAATACCACTTGCCGTTGATTACAGTATCGCCTCTGATAATTATCTGATAAAAACCCTGATCATCACTGGT
>CAZMRG010000114.1:0-10250 GCA_964568655.1 uncultured Ignavibacteriales bacterium
AGGCTTTTTGATTTTTCTTTAACTTCATCATAGAATATTTCGTTGCCGCTCAGCGACCCAACTTTTACCACGCTGCCGTCTTCGCCTACCATCACTCTAACAGTAACTCTGCCTTCAATACCGGCATCAACTGCCAGTTTGGGATACTCGATCGAACCCTTCACCATTTGAAGATTTGTACATTCCGGAGCCACGCCAACTTCGAAATTTTCATAAACCTGTTTATCGGGCTTATCAATATCCTTCCTTATCTTATCGGTTACTATATCATCGTCAACTCTGGTTACCAGGTTATTTCCCGCAACATAAACCACGCTGTCTCCTTTGCTTGAAACATTATTCTGGGTTTTATCAAGTTCATCCTGAGTCTTCATAAGAACGTTATCCGATAGTTCTTTCGGAACAAGCTTCGGCTCAAGCGCCGAGATGTCTTTGGGTGGTTTCACAATATCTTCCTGCTTGATCTTAGGCAGGTCTTCATCGTTAATGGAAGGCGACTGGTCTATATCCACGAATTTATAATCCTTAGTCAATGGAATTTTCCTGTCGTTTGCATTTGCCTGGTTTATGTATGTTATCAGCAGGTATGCAGCTATTGCGGCAACATGGAACAGAATTGCTATTACCAGAGCCTCGCGCAGATTACGGCGGTATACCCTTTGGAGCTCAGGCGCGCCGTATTCAGTGTTGTTGATGAGTGTTATTGTGTCTTCCATTTTCGCCTCCCTGTTTGGCGGTTATTAATGTGCTTTCTTAATGTTTATACATGGAGCATATAAAAATGTTCCGGTCATATTATGATTATGTAATTCTGAGGCTGCCTTTTTCTGTTTGCTAAATCCGCCTCTGTTTTCTTGTATTATTTTCAATGTTTATTCTGTAAATTGTACTTATGAAAATCAGGTATTTTTGCGCTTTTTCAACCAGTTTGTTGCCGGTATTAATATTTAGCCTGCTGTTTAATTCGGGCTGCGGATTTAAGTATGAAAATAATTCCGGAGATAAGAACGTCAAAACTAAAGACCAAACATCGGCTCTTTCGTGGTACGACGTCGAAAATGAAAATGCCGCCGGCATAACGCTGTCGGATGAGCTGGAGCAGATCTCGGGCCTTTGTTTCACCGCTGATAACCGCCTTTTTTGCGACGGGGATGATTCGAGCGGCGTATTTCAGATCAATCCTGATAACGGAAAGATAATTAAAGTCTTTTATGTAGGCGAAGGAAAGAAGAAACGCTCGGACAGGATAAAAAGCAGCTTCGAAGACCTTGCAATTGTTGGCGACCGTTTCTTCATACTGCAAAGCCACGGCTCTATATTTGAATGCAGCGAAGGGGCTGACGGCCAGTATGTTGATTACAAAGTCTACAAGACCAAACTGAACAAAGATAATAATATCGAGGGATTATGTTTTGACCCGGCGACAAATGCACTGCTCTTAGCCTGCAAAGATTATCCGGGCGACGGATATGATAAGCGTAAGACGATCTATTCATTTTCGCTTGCGACAATGACGCTGGATGATACTCCAAGATTTGCGATCCGCTCGAACAGGGTTAAGCGTAATACTATTGACGGTGAGTTCAGGCCCTCCGGAATTGCCCGCCATAATATTACAGGAACTTTCTTTGTGATTGCTTCGCACGGTCATACGATTATTGAAATAAGCCCCGACGGGGAAATCCTCAACCAAAAAGACCTGCCTGAAGAGCTGCACCGTCAACCGGAAGGAATAGCATTCGACAGCGAAAATACATTATTTATTAGCGATGAAGGAAGGGGGGAACATCCGCGCCTTACGGCATATAAGATGTTGAAAAATAAATAACGGGTTTTTGGCATAAGAATTGGTTATAATTTAGTATCACTGTAATCGGGTAGGTAACCACAACATTAAGTAGTATATATTGATTGCAGGGAGTACAAGATTATGAAACCATTATTTAAGTTTTTTAAGTTACATCTTTCGTTTTTTCTGCCTTTATCACTAATTACTATGTTTTTGATTCAGTCGTGCGATATGACGGACTTGACAGTCCAGCCAAAAGGCGACTATATAGACGGAACTGCAATCTTTATTGATTCAAATTTCATCAGATCCGGTGGTCATTACGGCCTGGCATTGTACAACAATAATCCTTCACCGTTTGGTTACCAGCCGGTTTTTATTGACACAATTAATTTAGGCGGAATAGTGCAGGGTGGTTATTATAAATACAGGATGAATTGGAGCGGCTCAGGCGCTTATTTCGCGGCTGTAGTATGGCTGAGAAACGCGGGGGGAATGCCCATAGTGCTTGGCACATATGGTTGCGACACCAGTCATTCCTGCAGCGCCAGTAAGGTGATAGCATTTCCTAATTTCACCGGGGCGAATTATAACATAACTTGCTGGAACGATACTTTGAAATCGTTGTATTGAACAGAAATTTTAAATCTTAGACTTCCAGTAATCGTAAATTTCATACTGGGAGCGGTGAATAGAATCTGATAATCCGTTCCGGTATTGATTGGATTGTTTCTGGTCAATAATCCTGGCCTTTACATTATCCTTAAACTGTATCTCGAGTACATCTTTTATAATTGCTCTGAGCTTGCCGCTGTATATCGGGAAAGCAACCTCGATTCTGCGGCTCAGATTACGTTTCATCCAGTCGGCAGAAGATAAATATATCTTCTCGTTTCCTCCGTTGTGAAACACAAATATCCTGCCATGCTCAAGAAACCTGTCAACTATACTGATAACGCTGATATTCTCGCTCATACCTTTCACTCCCGGCACAAGGCAGCAAATACCGCGCACTATCAGTTTTATTTTAACGCCTGCAGCGCTTGCTTCATAAAGCTTTCTTATTATTTTGTCGTCTTCAAGGCTGTTCATCTTGGCGGTAATTGCAGCTTTCTTCCCTTCCTTTGCATTTGCAATTTCATTTTCAATTAGCGATGTAAACGCTTTCCTCATGTTGAATTGCGCCACAAGCAGGTGTTCAAACTCGGGGTCCTTTATTTTTCCCTCAAGCACATCGAAAACCATTTTGATTTCTTTGGTAAGCTTTTTATCTGTTGTAATAAATCCAAAATCAGTATAAAGCTTTGCGGTTTTCTCATTGAAATTTCCGGTCGCAAGGTATGCATAATCTTTCAGCTTTCCGTCTTCCATTCTTGAAATGAGCGCCATTTTGGCATGCACTTTTAGACCCGGAAGGCTGTAAAGAACTTTCACCCCGGCTCTCTGCATATCCTCTGCGCTTCGGATGTTAACTTCTTCGTCAAATCTTGCCTTCACTTCAACAAAGGCGGTCACATCTTTTCCGCGGTGAGCCGCTTTTATCAGCGCATTAACAATAGTAGAGTCTTTTGCAACCCTGTATTGAGTAACTTTGATCGACTTAACATCCGGATCCCTGGCTGCAATATTAAATGCGTTTACAACATGATCGTATGTATGATAAGGGAAATTGAACAGGTACTCGCCGTTCTTAGCGGCTTCAAAAACATTCGGATAAGCCGAATATTCCTTATGTTTCAATCCTCCAAGCGGCGGGTAAAACAAGGTCTTTTTTCCCGGGTTGGGGAAGTTAAAGAAATCTGTGAAATTCAGGTACTTTGCAGCAGGAAATAAATCGCCCGGCGATAGCAGCAAAGATTCCTTTAAGAATGTCAGCAAAGATGCCGGCATAGCTCTGTCATACTGAAAGCGGCATGGCACACCCGCGCCCCGTTTTGAGAGGCCGCGTTTAATTTTATCCAGCAGGTTGCCGGCAAATTCATCTTCTATATAAAGCTCAGCATCGCGGGTAAGCTTCACCGAATATGACTCGTGAATATGGTAACCGTAAAATATCAGTGGAAGAAACAATCTTAAAACGTCATCTAAAAATATAATGCAGTTCTTTTCATCGGTCTTGGGGAGTAATATAAACCTGCCTAAGTGATTAGTGGGTATTTCAACTATCGCATATCTGTAGCGGTGGACTTTCTTTGACTTGCTGTCTTTTGCGGATAGCTTTACGCTAAGATAGAGCCTTTGATTTCTGAGAAAGGGAGTGATCTTTTCCTTCACGATCATCATCGGCATAATATGCGGAATAATTTGCCCTTCGAAGATCTCTTTCACATATTCGCGCTGCTGGTTATTCAGTTCGTTTTCGTTAACAACGTAAATATCGTCTTTCTTCAGTTCCGGGTAAATTGTATCCGTGAATATATTCCCGTATTCTTCCTGCATTACTACAACGGTTCTGTGGATCCTATCAAGCAGCTTCTTTACGTCAAAATCAAGTTCTCTTTGTGTCTTTCGCTTAAGTATTAAAATCGAACGCAGCGAAGCGACCCTGACCCTGAAAAATTCGTCAAGGTTAGATGAAAAAATTGCAAGAAACTTTATTCTTTCATACAAGGGAACCGATGGGTCCTTTGCTTCCTGCAGCACTCTGTAATTGAATGAGAGCCAGCTTAGCTCCCTGTTGAACCGGTCATATTCCATCGTTATTCTTTTTTGGGTATTCAAAGAAAATTAATTTTCCTGTAGTATCTTTAATTTCTTTCCATTTATTAATATCAAAATCAATTCTTACTATTCCGGCGGTCGGAATATTAACTAAGTCCGAGCCGGTTATGAAATTGGCAAATATTGTGAGCCCGAAGTTGTGACTGACTATCATGAGCTTACCAACAGATTTCTTTACTTTCGAAATCACTCCGAAAAAATCTTCGTGACCTGCCATATAAAGTTTATCCTCTTTTACGATCTTCTTTACCGGATAACCGATCTCCCTTGCAATTTTTGAGGCCGTTCTGGCTGCGCGTTTAGCCGGACTTGAAATTATCATATCAGGTTGTTCTCCAAGTTTTTTCAACAGTTTTCCCATTTTAGGCGCGTCAGTTTTACCGCGGGCATTAAGGGGCCGGTCCAAATCGTTAAGTTCCGGATTTTTCCAGCTCGATTTTGCGTGTCTCACTAAGTATAATGTTTTCATACAAACACCAAATTTAAAGCTAAATTGATGTTTCTTCAAGTGAATTGATGGATTTAACGAAAACTTAATATTCTTAACTTATTTGAACTTAAGTTAGAATTACGACAAAAAGCATAAATATAGCCCTCGATTTTATGCGGTATTAATTAATATCATTCAATGATACTCTTCTTTGACGGAACAATTCTAACTTTGTAGTAATTTAAATAATCAAAGGAGGCTATCAAGATGGAAACAATAATAAAACCGGTAATAGACGAACTCACAAGCGACGAAGTAAAACTGGCAGCGCCAAAAATTATGGAATACCTGAAAGAGGGAAGCAAGTCCGAAGAACCCGAACTGGTTATTATCATGGGGCCCGTTGCAGGAGGCAAATCCAGCCACATCCGTGATAATTACGTAAGCGCAGGTTATGTATGGATAGATATGGCGAGAATATTCTTCGATCTGCAGAGCCAAACCGGAATTAAGCTCAATCGCAGAACCCAGCTTATTAATTTTATTGGCGTGGTCACGCTCGATCTTGCATTGCTTGAAAAAAGAAACATTGTAATCGAGCTTGTAGGCGATGAGCTTGACAGAATTGATTCTCTTATTGATGCAATGAAAGCGCACGGTTACAAAACTAAAATTACCATGGTGAACTCCGCTAATGACGGATGCTTTATAAACGAAAAGACAAAAAAAGCTGAGTATATGAGTTCGTTCTATACAGAGCCTTTCCATCTCGATTGGTTCGAAAGAGCGGCGATGTAATAATTCTTAAAGCCGTTAAAACGGTTTTTAAATATCAGCCTTTAAGTAGCCCACCGCTTAAATCGTGGCTAAAAAATTGGTCAAACTAGACAGGTTTTCAAAACCTGTCTGGTTTTAAAAAAGAAATATCTTCATCCATACCCCGTCTAACTGCCCTGATTTTCTTAAGTCCGTTATATAAATTGCGGTATGCCGATAGAGATTCTTAAACGATTACGCCCGCCGGTAGTTTTGGTCGCTGCCATTATGCTAATAGGCACAGTTGGTTACAAGCTTCTTGCCGGCTCGCAGCATTCGCTCCTGGATTGTTTCTATATGACCACAATCACAATTCTTACAATAGGATACTATGAAGTGATTGATTCATCCCACGACCCGTCCATAAGAGTTTTTACGATATTTCTTGCGTTCACCGGAGTTGGCTTAGCCACATATTTCCTTTCTACAGCTACGGGTATAATTGTAGAGGGTCACATAAAAGATACTTACAAAAAAAGAAGAAGGAAAAAAATCATAAGCAAAATGAATAATCATTACATAGTTTGCGGCGCCGGCAGGGTGGGCTCCGTTATCATTGAAGAGCTGCATGAAACAGGAAGAAGCTTTGTTGTAATTGACGACAAAGAGCCGGCCTTAAAAGCTCTTGAAGAAAAATATCCTAAGATTGTTTTTGTATCAGGCGATGCGGGATTGGAAGAAGTATTGCTGCAGGCTGAAATTAAGTCGGCCGCCGGGATCTTTGCGTCAACGGGGGATGATAACAGCAACCTGGTGATAAGCCTCACCGCTAAAGACATTAATCCGAAAATTAGAGTTGTAGCGCGCTGTTTAGATGCCGCTAACCAGAACAAAATGAAAAAAGCTGGCGCTGATTATGTGATTACAGAGAATTACATTGCCGGAATGCGGCTGGTATCGGATATGGTGAGTCCGACTGCCGCCACTTTTTTGGACAGGATGTTTGCCGATAAAGATAAGAATCTCAGGGTAGAAGAAATTACAGTTCATCCAAAACATGCGGGCAAGAAAATTGTCGAGCTGGAGCTTGGTAATTTCCCGAATACGCTGGTTATTGCAGTTGTATCAGGCGATAAGTGGACATACAATCCTAATAATGAACACGTGGTATCAGAAGACAGTAAGATAGTAGTTATAACAAATCCGGAAGAAAGACTAAAGCTGAATACGCATTTATACGGAGAGTAACGGGATTTGCGATTTGTGAATTAAAGCTTTTGGTTTTAAGTTCTGGTTATAGATTTCGCCGCAGTTTGAAACCAATCTTTTAACCTGCAACCTGCAACTTGCGAACCTGTAACTTTATTACTCTTTTACAAATACCTTAATATCAATGTTCTCCCATGTGGTTTGGTTCTCTATCATGTAGTCTATAAAGTCACGGGTTTTACGAAATTCTAAATCATCGCTTCTGTATTTATAAAGGGGAATACTAGTGCAATTATTGACCGTATCAGTAAATGATTCCACCAGCTTGATCCGCGGATTGCTTTCAAGATTTTTTAATGGCTCGCGCTCGCCTTCAAAGAATGGCGACGTTTCAAGGCTCTTTTCCCACACAATTACAGCTTTATCATATTTTTGAATATTTTCAGGCGTAAGATTCTGAAAATGATCGCCTCCGGAAGCCGGCTGGTCAAGCGAGTTTGCGACATAATGAAGGTTTGAAAGCGCCATGTAATCTTTGTATTTGGTGTGAACCAAATCAGCTATTTTATCGGATACTTTTTCGATCTGGAATTTATTGTGAAACGGCGTCACGTAAGGGCCAAACATAAACATTATCGCCAGAAAAATAACCATCATTGTGATGCGTGTGTCCTTTGCCCGAAGCGACTCGTAGAAATAACTTATTCCAACTGTTGAGATTATTCCTATCATTGGACCCACTACTGCTACGTATCTTAACTGCCCAACGCTGCATGAAAGATTCAATCCCTTTAAAGCCAGCAAAGTATGAACCCCGATCCCGCCAAGCGCAATAATAAACATTAACGCGTAATCTCTGAACTTCTTCTTAAAGGCGATATATCCTATTGCAACAATAAAAAACAAAGTTTGAATTAAGCCGTAAATTTCAGGAGAGTGTATGAAGTAATAATACCAGTCAATACCTTCTTCAATTCTGGGCAGGCGGGCATGAAGCGCCATATCGTAAAAGAACTGGTTTGGATTCATGCTAATGATAGTTGAATACAAATACCATGTCAGCGGCCCAATGATAAACAGAGCCAGCGCCAGCCATTTCTTTCTGTATAAATAAATAAGTAAAAATATTCCCGCGACAAAAAAGTACTCGGTTCTGAAAATAAAGATTAAAGATGAACAAAGCATCGTCAGTACATACCTGTCTTTGAAATAAAAATAACAGCTGAGTACTATTAAGAATGCAGCGGGAAGTTCAGCGAGAACCGTATATGATATATTAAACAAAACGGGCTGAAATCCAATTATAGGAATAACCCACTCGGCATATTTAACGTTCTTTATCTTTAATATTTTGTAAGCGAAATAGATAGTAACTAAAAACAGGGCTGCTGATGCGATCTGCACTCCTTTCAATCCGAACTGAGCCGGCAGGGCAAAAAGCCAAACGCGTCCAATTCGGTGCCATGCCCCAATACTTACATTGTAAGACTCAAAGAAATGCCTGTTATAATTAAAGTGGCAGGAGTCGTCTATAAAATAGAAGCCGTCGGAATAAGCTATCCAGATGGCCTGGATTATCATAACCAGCAAAAATAGAAGCAAAACCCTGTATTTTGATATCGTTTCCAAGTATGAATTGCAAATTTAGGTAAATAATAGATCTATTTATATGGAAAAAGGGGAGAGGATTTGACGATAGAAATTAGTATGAGAACAGTAATTGTATATGGCGCTGGTCTGTTACCTCACCCCAGATTGCCTCCGGCGAGCTTTCCCCTCTCCATATGGAGAGGGGTGTCACGAAGTGACGGGGTGAGGTAAAATTATCTTCAAAAAAGTTTCAGTTGCGCTTCTTCTGGGGGCTTTATTGTTTCTTCGTTTCCAAGCGATTTAAGCTCAAAAGCGTTGTATCCTGATTTTATAAGGTGGCGGACAAACACAGAAGTAAATCCATGGGTTACATAAATGTTTTCGGCTCCGGTATTTTTCACAGCCTGGTTTAGCCCTTCCCAATCTGCATGGTCAGAGATTGCAAAACCAATATCAGTTCCTTTTGGGCTTCTGCCTCTGCCATGGATCATCCATCCAGAGGCAAATCCTGCGGAATATGGCTCATATTGTTTAAGCCAATCGCTGCTAATAACCGATGGCGGCGCTATGATAAGCGCGCCCTCCAAATCATAGCGCTTAATTTTATCTGTAATTGTTTCTAATGGCGGCAGATTCAGCCCGCCTTTAATAAATAAATCATTTATAGATGTGATAAGCTCATGCCCGAATATTTTTCCCAGGCTATGATCAACGTTGCTGAACAGCCTCTGGGCTTTTCCAAGCGAGTAGCCGGTAAGCACGCTCACCTTTCCCAGGCGGATATTTAATTTCCACCAAGAATTAATATCGTCAAAAATTTCAGATTGTTTCTTCCATTTATAAACAGGCAGCGCAAAAGTTGATTCAGTTATAAAAGTATGGCACTTCAATTGTTCATAAGGTTCTGTTAGTCCGTCATCTTCAATTTTGTAATCGCCTGATACAACCCAAACCTCTCCTTTGAATTCAACTCTCACCTGAGCTGAGCCAGGTATATGCCCGGCAGGATGCAATGAAATCTTCACCCCGTTCCTGTTAATTTCTTTTCCATAATCAACTGCTGTAATGTTAAGCGCGCCGTTGAGCCTGTGTTTGATTATCGGAACTGTGAGAGGATGCGCGATATATTTTTTATGTCCGCGTCTTAAATGGTCTGAATGAGCGTGAGTAATTATTGCATTTTCGACGGGGCGGACAGGGTCAATAAAAATATCCGCTTCAGGGCAATAAATGCCGTAATTTGTATATGTTAACAGATTTGATTTGATTGGATTGGTTCTTTATTGGGGCTGTTTATTTGGAGTAATCTATTGGTAAGTTTCGCGCTTTCCATTCCTTCATACCTCCCGAAATTTTGTGCGCCTCCTTAAATCCAAGTTTCTTCATTTTCTTAATAACTTTAGGAGCTACACGTCCGGCTTTGCAGAATAAAAGATACACTTTGCTCCTATCCAGCGCAGTAAGCTTCTTCTTAAAATCATCGGCGAAATAGCTGATGTGAACGCTTCCGGATACGTGTCCCTCGGCATATTCTCCGGGAGTTCTCAGATCAAGCGCCACCACGTTTCCGTTATCCTGGTTTGATTTAAGATAATTGTAAGCATCCTGAACCGATAGCTCGGACTGGTTTATTTTGTTCTTTTCTTTTTTTAAACTGTTACCGGAATACGCGATGCTTAATGCAAGCACGCTTATTGTTGTAACAACAATAAGAAGAATATATTTGATATTTTGTTTTCTCGTGAAGCTATCCAT
>CAZMRG010000115.1:0-9887 GCA_964568655.1 uncultured Ignavibacteriales bacterium
TTATAGCAACCAGCGATTTTCCAGCAGGAGTAATTAGTATCCTGACCGGCATCAAAAAAGAACTTATTCCTCATTTAGCAAGCCATATGGACGTTAATGCATTTGATTATGCTGATAATAATTCCGCTTTCAAAAAAGAAGTACAAGAGGCATGTTCCAATAATGTGAAGAGGTTTATTTATTCAGCTCATAAGACTACAAATGATTATTTTGACGACGAACAGAACGAGAATCTTGAACAAATTCGTAATTTTGTCGAGATAAAAACAGTTTGGCACACGATGGGCGCATAACATTGTTAGTCTGAGCCCCGCATCAAGTGCAGGATAAACACTTACAAAAACTAAAAAAAATTACTTGTCAGTCTGAGTCCCGCATCAAGTACGGGATAAACTCCGACGAAGACCATAAACAAGTGTAATAAACATTCCGGATAATGTTGAAATCATATTTTGTTTATATTTTACGATGTTCCGATGATTCTTTGTATACAGGAGTAACAAATTCTCTAGAAAGACGTCTTGAAGAACATCAATCAGGTTTGAATAAGAGTTGTTATACATTTGATAAGAGACCGGTCGAATTAGTTTATTATTGTGAATTTGAAGATATATATTATGCTATTAATGCAGAGAAACAGATAAAAGGTTGGACCAGGAAAAAGAAGGAAGCGCTTATTAGCGGAGATTTTGAACTGATACATGAACTTACTAAATGTAAGAATGAAACATCTCATTTGTTTAAAGAACATTAAATTTATTTCCGGTCTTCGTCGGAGTTTATCCCGTACTTGATGCGGGACTCAGACTGACAAGTGTTTTTATCGGATTTTTAAGTTTTTTTCAATTCTAGCTGCAAAATTCCGAATTTTACAAAGTTTTACATTAAATAACCCAAAATCACGCTTTAATCCTTTATATATGAAACTTAATTGAATATATTGCAGTAATAATAGTAAGTAATATTAATTAAACCTAAAATTTAATGCAAAAACGCAAATATCTGATTCCGATATTTTTAATGCTGATATCAATCGGCGTACTTGTCGGGATGAAGGTCAAGACCACATCCGAACGGGATGATGTTTTTGATAATGTTAAGAAATTCAATGAAGCTCTCACTTTAATTCAGAAGAATTATGTAGACGAAGTGAATGGCGATAAACTGACTGAAGCCGCCATTAAAGGTATGCTCAGCCAGCTTGACCCTCACTCCACTTACATTACGCAGGACCAGTTAAAACGGATTAACGAGGATTTTCAGGGAAGTTTCGAAGGTATTGGCGTTGAATTTGATATAGTTAATGATACAATCACAATAGTTTCGCCTATTACCGGCGGTCCTTCAGAGGCCCTGGGGATTCTGGCAGGTGATAAAATAGTAAAAATTGACGGCGTTTCTTCGGTCGGAATGACAAGAGACGACGTTCCCAAAAAACTTAGAGGTACAAAAGGCACTAAAGTAAATGTTTCAATTGTAAGAGCTGGTACGCCTAATCTTCTGGAATTCGAGATTACACGCGACAAAATTCCTCTTTACAGCGTTGATGCATCATTTATGATAAACAGCGACGTAGGTTATGTTAGAGTCACAAGGTTTGCAGCTACAACTTATGATGAGCTCTCAAAAGCTCTTTCAGATCTTAAACAGCAGGGGATGACCAAACTTGTTTTTGATCTGCGCGGCAACCCGGGCGGATACCTTGACCAGGCTTTTAAGATCTCAAGCATGTTTATTGATAAGGGAAAGAAAATAGTTTACACTAAGAGCAGAATTGAAGCGTACAATGATGAATATGTTTCAGAAGGCGGCCAGTACAGCAAAATTCCGCTGGTGGTAATTGTCAACGACGGTTCAGCATCTGCAAGCGAGATAGTTGCAGGCGCCCTTCAGGATTGGGATAGGGGACTCATAGTCGGCGAAACAACATTTGGCAAAGGATTAGTCCAGAGACAATATGACCTTTCGGATGGCTCGGCAATGAGAGTTACAACTTCAAGATATTATACTCCGACCGGCAGATCCATACAAAAGCCGTATGAAGGCGGAACATATAAGAACATGCTGAGAAATGAAGACGAAGGCGACAACCTTATGCATCAGCACGATGAAAAAGATACAGTAAGGCCTGAGTTCAAAACACCGGGCGGCAGAACGGTTCTTGGCGGCGGCGGTATTACGCCTGATTACATAATCAAGCTGGATACGCTGACTGATTATTCGGTGTCGCTCAGAAGATTGAATCTGTTCTTTGAGTATACCACAGATTATTTTGAGAACAACAGGGACAAAATTAAATCGAATTATTCCGATTATTTAAAGTTTAATGAAAAATTCCAGGTTACAGACGGAATGCTGAATGATTTTAAGAATCTTGCGACTTCCAAAGGTATTGCCTTTAATCAGGATGAGTGGGATAGAGACGTTGATTTTATTAAAACGAGCATAAAGTCAATTATAGCAAGAGACATATGGGGCAACAACGGAAGTATGGCTGTCTGGTTAACAGACGACCGCCAGTTCCAGAAAGCGCTGGAGCTGTTCCCCGAAGCTGAAAAGCTCGCTCAATTGAGATGACCATAATAAAATATTATGTTTTTGCGATAGTCTTACTGCTCGTTATGAGCGGTAAGACTTTTTCGCAATTAGAAGCCCTTGAAGACGGCGAGGAATTGTATTATGAAGTCAATTATTCATTCATAAATATAGGGTGGATTAAATTTAATACAGACCGCGTACTGGGAAAACCAAATGTGTTCAATTGTAAAGCGGTTATGAAATCAAACGATGCGCTTCCTTTTGTTACTGTAAATTATGAATTCCTGAGTACTATGGAAGTTAAAGACGGAACGATAAGGCCTCTCAAGTTTACGGCGTATGAATATAAGAATGATAAAAGAAGCGTTTTAACATATGACTTTAATTATGATTCGGCTTTTGTTGATATAAAAAAAATAGGTTATGACGGATCGCAGGAAATAAGTAAAAGGATAAAATCATCTACAGCGTTTCAGGACGGGCTATCTGTATTTTATTACGCAAGATATGCATTTGATAAAACTCAGACTGTAAACGTTCCTGTAATAATGTACATTGATACGGCGCAGATGAAAATTGATTTTGATACGAAACCTACTGATGTGAGTATAAGTGAAATCAAATACGACGTCTCATCGGTTTACCTGGAAGGCTTTGCTTATTTTACCGCCGTATTTGGATTGACCGGGGATTTTTCAGGATATTTTTCAAACGATGCTGGAAGAGTTCCGCTGAAAGCAAAACTGCAGGTTAAGATTGGCAGTATTTCAGTCGAGCTGAAAAGCTGGAAAAGAGGAAACTGGAAAGCCCCGCAGTATTAGAATGAATAGAGCGCATTGAGTAAAGAGTGAATGGAGTAAACTCCGGCAGTCTGAGCCCCGCATCGAGTGCGGGGTAAACTCCGACGAAGACCAACACTAAGCGATTAACAAAATAACTCGTCTCCCCCTATCAGGGGGAGATACAGAGGGGGTATAAGTCGGATCAATTACGCAAGTAACACAAAAATATTTAAGAAGAAAAATCACATTTAAATAAATGATCATACCATATCAAAACAAATATCCAAAGATAGATGAATCGGTACTTATAGCTGAAGGCGCTTACATTATCGGTGATGTTGAGATCGGCAAAGATTCGAGCGTTTGGTATAACACTGTTATAATAGGAGATGTTAATTATATAAGGATTGGCGAAAGAACCAATGTTCAGGATTTGACCATGATCCATGTAACATACAAGAAATTTCCTACTTTCATAGGGAATGATGTTTCTATAGGGCATAGCGCGGTTATTCACGGATGCCGGATAAAGGACTTTGTCGTTATCGGGATGGGCGCCAAGATTCTGGACGATGCTACTGTAAGTTCCTATTCACTGGTAGCTGCAGGTTCTGTTGTAAAAGAGCGATTTGTTGTTCCGGAAGGAACATTGGTTGCAGGTGTTCCGGCAAAAGTAGTGAAGGAGTTAAAGCCTGAAGAAATAGAAAAAATCAAACAAAACGCGAAGAATTATCTTTACTATTGTGCTCAATATAAAGAATTTAACAAGGGTTTAGGCTTTCAAGGTCATTTGCCTCTTGACAAATGATTATATTTTGCATATTTTTAAATGCTGTATTTTAAACAGTTTCATGGATTACCTAATGTAATGCTTTAATTTTTATTAATTTGCGGCTTTAAGATTTGACAGGTAATGCTAAACGTAGGGTTTCTATCAATAAATCAAAAATTTTGATAAGGAATTCTCACCCCTTATTAAAGCCTCCGGTCACTAACAGATACGTTAAATCTGCAATAAACAGGGTTATGCTAGGTGAAAAAACCAGGTTGGATGCGCTATATATAAACCTGGTAGACAAAAAAAGAGTTAAACAAATAAATAAGAAGTTTTTGAAGCATGATTATTTTACCGACATTATAACTTTTCCATATAATGAAGCTGACCCTGGATTGAGCGCTGAGATCTTCATGTGTTTAGATGTAATAAAAGAAAATTCAGCAATTTACAAAGTATCATACAGTAACGAATTTATGAGAGTTTTAATACACGGGTGCCTTCATTTAGCCGGTTATGGCGATAAGTCCGGAAAAGAAAAGGAACTTATTAGAAGCAAAGAAAATTTCTATCTAAGCGAATAGGGGGACATTATTCGATATGTTATATGAAAAAATCATTGAGATCATTGTGTTTTTGCTGGGAGAATTGAAAAAGAACAAGCAGCTCGCCGAGATTGACCTTGAAAATCTTTCAAGCCTTGGATATACCCAAAATGAAATTAACACAGCATTTGGGTGGATATATTCAAAGATCTATGCGGGTGAGAAGATATTTAACGAAGATACTATTAAAAGCCGTTCATTCCGTATGCTGCATGATGTTGAAAAGAATGTAATTGCTCCTGAAGCTTACGGATATTTGATACAGCTTAAAGAACTGGGACTTATCACTGATATGGATATTGAAGTAATTATAGATAAAATTATGCTTTCGGCTTACAACAAAATTGGATTGGAAGACATAAAAGGTTACATTGCGGCATATTTGCTGGATATTGATGATATGACAAACTCAAACCGCCGTATTATGATAAACACAAACGACACTATAAATTAATTAAAAAATTAAATCATTAGATGGATAAATCACTTGTAATTGTTGAGTCGCCCTCAAAAGCGAAAACGATAAATAAATACCTGGGCAAAAACTATAAGGTTGTAGCTTCGGTGGGCCACATTAAGAATTTGCCGAAAAGCAAGATAGGCGTTGATTTTGAAAACGGGTATGGCCTCACATACGAAACCATTCCCGGTAAAGAGAAAATTATAACGGAGCTTAAA
Source organism: uncultured Ignavibacteriales bacterium (assembly GCA_964568655.1). Classification (GTDB taxonomy): domain Bacteria; phylum Bacteroidota; class Ignavibacteria; order Tepidaquicellales; family OLB5; genus CAWFKW01. The sequence goes on from CAZMRG010000115.1 coordinate 5,379, forward strand.
AAGCTGGCAAAGGAATCCGGAAAAGTATTCATTGCGACTGACCCTGACCGCGAAGGCGAAGCTATCGCTTATGATATAGCAGAAGAAATAAAGGACAATAATTCAAATATCTTCAGGGTTCTGTTCAACGAAATTACAAAAAAAGGAATTGACGAAGGAATAAATAATCCGCTTCAGATAGACGAGAAGCTGGTAAGCTCACAGCAGGCAAGAAGAGCCTTAGATAGAATTGTGGGATATAAGGTAAGCCCGTTCCTGTGGAAAGTTATTTATTACGGACTTTCCGCCGGCAGGGTGCAATCTGTTGCGCTGAGGCTGATTTGCGAACGCGAAGCAGAGATCAGAGGCTTCAAACCCCAGGAATACTGGAGTATTCTGGCCAATTTCAAAGACAGGGATAAAAATAAAATATTTGAATCGAAACTTATCCAGAAAAACGGGGTAAGTTTTAAATTCAATGGAGATACTCCTAAAATTTCGGATGAAAATGAATCTGATGAAATAATCAAAGATCTTAACACAAAGCTTTTTAAGGTAGCCGATATTACACGCAAAGAAGTGAAACGCAACCCGTTTCCGCCGTTTACAACATCATCTTTGCAGCAGGATGCTTCTGTAAGGCTTCGTTATGCTCCCAAAAAGACAATGATGATGGCGCAAAAGCTCTATGAAGGTATGGATGTAGGCGAAGAAAGCCCGGTTGGCCTTATTACTTATATGAGAACAGATTCAACAAGGATCAGTCAGGATGCGATAACCGAAGCAAGAGGGTTTATTTCGGCTAATTATGGCAAACAATTTTTGCCGGCAAGCGCAAGACAATTTGCAAAAAAAGGACAGAACACTCAGGACGCGCACGAAGCTATCAGGCCAACATCAGTTTCGCGTACTCCGGAAAGCATAAAAAAGTTTTTGACCGCCGACCTGTTCAGGTTATATGAGCTCATCTGGAAACGCTTTGTTGCAAGCCAGATGCAGCATGCAGTCTCTGACCAGGTGACTTTGCTTATCGATTCGTTTGAGGAATCAACCAACGGAAAAAAGATTAATAAGTATCAGTTCAGAACTACTTCATCAATAATAAAATTCAAAGGATTTCTTGCATTATATGATGTTGAGCTGGAAGATGATGATTCAGAAGAGAATTTTACAATACCTGAAGAAATTGAAGTGGGCGATATTATTGACCTGCAGGAATTATTCAAGAAGCAGCATTTTACTTTACCGCCTCCAAGATACACTGAAAGCAGTCTTATTAAACAGCTTGACGCGCTTGGAATAGGCAGGCCTTCAACTTATGCGATGATAGTTACAACTATTATAAACAGGACATATGTAGATTTGCGCGAAAGAAAATTATATGCAACTGAGCTTGGTGAAACAGTTAACAGGCTGCTCAGCATGCATTTTTCGGATGTTGTTAACGTAAAGTTTACCGCGCAGATGGAAGAAGAGCTTGATAAAGTAGCTGAAGGGAATTTGACATATAAACAGGTGCTCGAAGATTTTTATCCTGCGTTCAATTCAGATCTTGAAGAGCTGAATAAAAAGTCAAAGGAAATAAAGGAATCTCTTAATGAGATGACCGATATTGTATGCGATAAGTGCGGCGGGAAAATGATGATAAAATGGGGACGCAACGGGCGTTTCCTTTCATGTACAAATTATCCTAAATGCAAAAATGCGCAGCCTTTACCGGGCGAGCAGCAGGAACACGAAGAGCTTGCCGAGGGTAAGTTCTGCACTATTTGCGGGGCGCCTATGGTGGTTAAATCAAGCCGTTACGGTAAATTCCTTGGCTGCAGCCGTTACCCTGAATGCAAAAACATTATGCCTATTACGCTTGGAATTAAATGCCCTAAATGTAAAGAAGGCGAGATCCTTGAGCGTACGGCCCAGAAATCGAGAAAGAAGTTTTATGGCTGTACAAGGTACCCTGATTGCGATTTTATTTTAAACGCAAAACCAAGGGAAACAAAATGCGAAATGTGCGGCAACAGTTACATGCTTGAAAAATTCACAAAGAAGAAAGGGAATTTCCTTGAATGTCCGGAGTGCAAACATAAAGTTGAGATAGAAGAAAATAAAGAAGCTCAAATGCAGGACTAAGAGTGGACAGAAGGAAATTCATAACTTCCGTTTCAATGGCTGTGCCGATAATTGCTCTAAGTAAGGGGAAAATATTGAAAGAAATAATAGAAGTTCCTCGTCACAAAATGATTGATGACGATTTTATGAAACGAATGGCCGATGCCGCCATATCAATTTCCAAGAAAAACGGAGCATCATACGCAGATTTCAGGTTAAGTAATTTCCGCTCCCAGCGCGTAGCAACCCGCGAAAATGTTATTCAAAGCCTTTCAGACAACGAAAATTTTGGCTTTTCAGTCAGGGTTATTGTTGAAGGAACCTGGGGATTTGCAGCCAGCAGCACATTCTCGGAAACAGAAGTATCAAGAGTGGCAAAAGTTGCCTGCGAAATCGCGAAAGCTAACAAATCAATACAAAAAAACAAAGTTGAGCTTGTCCCTACGCCGTCTTACAACGATTCATGGCAAACACCTATAAAGAAAAATCCATTTGACGTATCGATAGATGATAAAATAAATCTGCTTTTCAGCATTAATGAAAAGGCCAAATCGTTTGGAGCCGATTTCTGCTCATCAAATATCTGGGCAGTAAATGAATGGAAATACTTTGCTTCATCCGATGGCTCGCATATTAAACAGGACCTTTACAGAATTTATCCAATATTTGATGTAACGGTTGTTGATAAAACAACCGGCAAGTTTGAATCGAGAGAAGCTTTAACTGCTCCTATCGGCAAAGGATATGAGTATGTAGAGGAATTTGATTTTATGGCTGATGTTGAAAAAGCCGTCGAAGACGCTAAGATGAAGCATAAAGCGCTTTCAGTTGAACCGGGCAAAAAAGATATTATACTGGACCCGACAAATATCTGGCTTACTATACATGAATCCTGCGGACATGCAACTGAATTGGATAGGGCAATGGGATTCGAAGCTAATTATGCCGGCACAAGCTTCTTAACTCTTGATAAGCTTGGGAAGCTTCAATATGGCAGCGAACACATCACAATGATGGCTGACAGAACTCAGAAAGACGGACTGGCAACACGCGGATATGATGATGATGGCGTAAAGACTTCCCAATGGCCTTTGATAAAAGACGGATTGTTTGTCGGTTATCAAACCACGCGCGAAATGGCAAGATTTGTTCATGAAGATAAATCTGATGGCTGCGCATATGCTGATAGCTGGGAACATTTCCCGATCCAGAGAATGCCAAACGTATCTCTGCAGCCGGGCTCTAAAAAACTTTCGCTGCAGGATTTAATATCAGATACTGAAGATGGAATATATATTATTGGCGACGGGAGCTGGAGCATCGACATGCAGAGGTATAATTTCCAGTTCACCGGGCAGACGTTCTGGGAAATAAAGAACGGCAAAATTACTCAAATGCTCAGGGATGTTGCTTACCAGGGAAATACCGTTGGATTCTGGAATTCATGTGATGCTGTTTGCGATGCAAGCGAATACAGGTTAGGCGGTTCATTTTTCTGCGGCAAGGGCGAACCGGGGCAGGTATCGCCTGTGAGCCATGGCGCTGTTCCGGCAAGATTCAAGAAGGTAAATATACTTAATACTAGCAAGGAGTCGGGCAAATGATACTGAACGAAGACGAAGCAAAAAAACTGCTGCAAAAAGTGTTAAGCTTTTCAAAAGCCGATTCCATTTCAGCGGTTTTACATGGCGGTGATTCATATAATATCAGGTTCGCATTAAACTCGGTTTCAACAAACGGGTATGCCGACGGACTATCGCTGAATGTAACAAGCTCGATTGGCAAAAAGTCGGGTTCAGTGAGTATAAATAAATTTGATGATGAATCAATAAAAGGCGCTGTAGAAAAATCTGAGTATGCGGCAAAGTTATCGCCTGAGAACAAGGAATTTATGCCGCTGCTTGAACCGCAGACTTATCTTCCGTCAAGCAATTATTCAGCCGGCACTGAAAATATGTCTTCATCAGAAAGAGCAGGCTATGTTTCATACACTGTGGAACAATCTATAAAGAACAACGTCATATGCGCCGGGTTCCTGGAAAATCAGGCAGGCTTCACAGCTGTCATGAATTCTAACGGACTCTTTGCGTATAATAAAGACTCGCTTGTTTCGTATTCATCTACTGTGAGGACCAAAGAGGGTAGCGGTTCGGGCAGAGTCGAAAAGAATTTTGTAGATTCATCCGACCTTAATACAAAAGAAATGTCGGATAGGGCTATTGAACGCTCCAAGCTTTCTGTTAATCCCGCTGAAATTGCGCCGGGAAGGTATACTGTTATTCTCGAGCCTGCCGCTGTTGCGGATATGGTTGGACTCTGCATCAATTTCATGAATGCAAGGTCAGCCGACGAAGGAAGAAGTTTCTTTTCAAAGAAGGATGGCGGTAATAAGATAGGCGAGCAGCTTGCAAAAGGGAACGT
>CAZMRG010000116.1:0-9862 GCA_964568655.1 uncultured Ignavibacteriales bacterium
AGGTAACTAAGTATTCTCAAAACGGTGATTCGTTATGGAGTACTCAGAAGACCGGAACTCCATTATCAGGAGCTCAAATTTGTCATCCAACTATTGCAATTGATAATAGCCTAAATGTATACCTTGCTACTACTTCCCTCGGTGCGCCTTTATCAAATGACTATTGGACATCAAAATATTGCCAGGGATTATTTACAGTCAGCGGTCACGTAACTTTTAAAGATAACGGCCAGACGGTTGATAGCGGCTATGTGAAAGCTTTATATTATGATTATACGACAGCTAAAATAATAACCGTTGATTCAACAACAATACAATCAGGAGGTTCATATATACTTCATCATATACCTCAGGATAGCGTGGATATTATGTTCTATCAAAATGATGAGGATTTGGATTTTGTGCCCACTTATTACCCGTCAACAACCGACTGGAAGCAGGCGTTAAAAATTTATGCGACCGGGAACCTGAGCGGAATCAACGGACAGGTTTACAGGATTAACGGCGCAACAAATCCATATAGTATCAGAGGAATGGCGACAAGTAATTCCGGACAGGGGCAGGCTGCCTTAGACAATGCGATAATATATGTAAAGTCAGGGAATACATATAAGAACTATGGCATATCAAACGGAAGCGGTTCGTTTACTGCAGATAAGCTAACGCCGGGGAGCTATACCCTGACAGCTTACAGAATGGGTTTCAATCCGGTTAGCCAGAACGTTACGATAACAAATAGTAATGTTCAAAATATTAATTTCAATTTTGGAAGTCCAATTGGAATTCAGCCGATTAGCGCACAAATCCCGAAAAGCTTTAATCTTTATCAAAATTATCCGAATCCGTTTAATCCCGAAACGGTCATTAAGTTTGATATTCCAAAGGATCAAAGAGTAAAGATAATTATTTATGATATAACGGGACGCGAAGTTAATAAACTGTTAGATGAAGAAATTAAAGCCGGAACTTATAACGTTAGATGGAACGGCTCTAACTATGCCAGCGGCGTTTATTTTTACAGGATAGAAACTGGGTCTTATACATTGACCAAAAAGATGTTGATGGTCAAATGAGAATCATTTGACCTGAAATCCCGACTTGTCGGGACGGATGATCAAATAAATGAATGTCCTATTCCGTCCCAAGGAGGAACTTGGGACGGAGGTTGTTAGAGTTACACCTATAATGCTGACCTTTGTGTTTTATCTCTCAAAGTAAATCGATTAATCCCATAAGTCTAATAAAAAAGCCAGCTCAATCATATGAACAGGCTTTTCGTATTAAGTAATCTCAGTCCCAAGCTCCAGCATGGGATGGTTTAAAGATGTTGTTTATAAAATAGTTTAAAAAAATTCATCCGATGACGACGGAGTCATCGGATGATATTAAAAAAAGCCTGCTCAGTCATTGAACAGGCTTTTGATTTTCTAATTAGTAATTATTGAGATTCGGCAGCAGCCGAATCGAAATCCCGCTTACGGGAGTAATTGCTTTTCTACTGTCCTCTAAACTCTTTATCTATTATACTTATTTCTCCCGGGTAAGTAATATCGCCTAACGCTGTACTTACCGTGGGAGTCGCTTTAAGCGTAACTCTTGCCGCTGAACCGTTCTTGCCGCCCAAAGCTAAAGCAAGATTCATAAGACTTTCATAACCCGTATTTTTAAAGAACTGAATTAAGTCAAGCGACATGCCTATTGGAATGTTAGTTGCCTGCCCTACTCCCGGCACTGTGATACCGCCAATGTTGCCGTTTATGGTTTCCTTATCATCAAGGAATAATCGCCATGCAAGGTTCTTAATAACTGCTGACGTATTCTTTGTTCCGCCTGTGCCGTCATTTGGATTTTTTGCAAGCACGTTGAGAGTGAAATTCACAGGCAGTTTCCCTTGAGAAAAATTGGCCAGCAGATTTGCAGCATCAACAAGACCTAAATTGCTGAGCGATGCGATATTTGAAAACCCCACGCCTGCGACGCTCATTCCTGTGACTCTATCCAGCTTAAACTGCAGCCGCTGGATATTTACAATTGCATCATACAATCCTGAGCATCCGAATTGAATAAACGAAATTGAAACGAAGAACAGAATTACTAATTTTTTCGTAAGACCTTTACACATGCGATTAATTTATAGTTATTTGATTACAATCCGAACAATATGCCGAGTTGTATTTGTATTACTGCAATTGACCTGTTGCTGCCTATAGGGTGATTTACATTTCCGGCATCATAAAGGTTATCTGTTCCATCATTAAGCGATGTGTAGGCATTTATTCTGTTTCCCTCCACACCGTCATACTTCTTGCCGAATAAATTAATCATGTTATAATGCAGGCTAAAATCTAATGTAATTGTTTTACCAGCTTTATATTCAGCGCCCAGATTAAAACCAAGTCCTGTCCTAGAAGCTGATTTCACATCATTACTGTTTTGATTACTTACAGTTGGAGTATTTTGAAACTGGAACGAGCCGTTGATAGTGGATATCAGAAAGTCCACACCGGCATATGGCCTTACCGGGCTGAATGGAATAGCGAATCCGAATTCTGTGCCTATGCCAACGGTAAAGATGCTGTTCTTTACATCTACCGTACTGTTAGGCTGATTGCTGTTGGCAGTCCCGCTGTTGCTCATTGAAACATATGAAATCGAGAGTTTGCCGTTAAGCGGTCCCAGCGTTAGCTTTGCCTCAGCGCCATAGTTAACGCTTGCGCCCAGTCCATATTTTATCCCTGAATAAAAATCAGTTGTAGACCCGCCGTAATCGCCTGAAGGAGAAGTATACCCTATCACGGGGCCAATGAGAAGCCTGAGCTGTGAAAACGATGTGTTTGTGTTTATAATTGCAGCCAGTAGTATGGCAAAAAAAACAGTTCTCTTAATTATTTTCATCTGTTTGATTAATTTTTCAAAAATAACCATTTATATGAAAACTGGCAATCGATTTATTGATTGCCAGATGTTTGGGAAAATTTTATTATTCATTATATTTTAAAATCCACGCCGAGTTCTATCACGTCAAAATTAAAATTGCCGGCTCCAAATCTTAACGCGCCGGCTAATTTGGGACTGAAGAAATACCTGAGTCCGGCTTGTCCCCATAACCACATACCATTGTTGAAGTTTGCAGTGTAAACTATACCGTTATTGTTATAATAATTTGAGTTAACAATATTATATCCCAATACCAAACCAACGAATGGAACAAATTTACCGTCGCCTATCTCATTAAAATTCAGATTTGACTGCAGGCCAAAAGTCGTATAATTATATTGATAATAATTCTGGTCGGAGTAAAAGCTTTTGTAAGATGTGTACCTGAACACGCCTCCTAAACTTATTGTTGCAACGTCTCCAAGCTGTGAGAGCTGGTGTTCATAATTAAGCCCGAATGCGGGCGCTCCGGGTCCGGTGTAAAATCCAATTGACGGGCCAAGCAGATTATCGTTTTCCTTAACTTGTGCCGAGAGCAGTGAATACGCAAGTAAAAGAACAGTCAAAACCAAGATTAACTTCTTCATTTTAATCCTCCATCTGTAGTTGTTTATTACCGCTAACCGAAACTATGTAGTGATTAATAAAAGTTAAATAAAATTATAGAATTTTGAAATCATGTTTTCTGTGATATACGTAATGGAACCAACTTTTTTAAAACCGGTTTTTGATTTATATTTTATAATCCTTCGAATATTTATATAAACCCATTTGATTTGAAAAAGTTCTGTCTTTTATCCATTTAACAGGAAGAAACTACACAGAGAGTTTTCAAATTATATTCATTTTCAGGAATTAAAGGGCTATTTTTAAAAGTTGATTTTTTCTAAAGAATGATTGAAATGTGTAATTTAATAAGAATTAAATAAACCGATAGAGTATGAGTGTAATTGAACAGAAGACCAAAAAGAACAAGGCGGGAAGAGATATCATCATAAGAACGGCAATTCTGAAAGACGCGAGGGATATAATAAAGATTAACAAAGAGATAGTTCAGGAGGGCAAATACATGCTCCATGAACCAGATGAGTATAAGCCGACTATGCTGAAAGAAAAAACGCAAATAAGAAATCTTAGGAATACCAATGGGTCAATTTACCTGATAGCTGAAATTAATAAAAAAATTACCGGTTACCTTACATTCAAAAAAGGAGGAGTGAGAAGAACATCACATCTGGGATACATCTCGATATTCATTAAAAGAAAATACAGAGAAAAAGGAATTGGCAGACTCCTTATGGAAGAATTGACTGAATGGGCAAAACAAAACCCCGAAATAGAAAAGCTTTCGCTGCTTGTTTTTGCAAATAATAAGCGGGCTATAGAATTATATAAGAAAACAGGATTCAAAACGGAAGGGATTCTGCGAAAAGACATGAAAATTGATGGTAATTATATTGACAGCATTTTAATGTATAAATTCGTTTGAGCTAAGACATCTCTTGGTTAACAGAATATTAACAATAACTTATGAAAATAATACTTGACAAACGCAGACTGATGCATTATATTTGTGTTGTAACATATAATGTTGAAACACAAAAATGAGTGAAATACTGAAACGTACATTAAAAATGAATAGAACGCCGACCGCAAGAGAAGAGGTTGGCCTTAATCTGGCGGTTGCTTTTTCTTTTCTGAAAACCAGGTTTGAAAATATTATCGAGCCATTTGGAATTACTGCCTCTCAATACAATGTATTAAGAATATTGAAAGGCGCGCCTGAAGGGCACCCCAGGTGCGAGATCATCGTAAGAATGATAGACAGAGCCCCTGATATAACACGGCTTATTGACCGCCTTGAAAAATCAGGTCTAGTTAAGCGCGACAGAACAAACGAAGACCGCAGAAAATCAATCACAAAAATAACCGACAAAGGGCTGAAACTTGTTTCTGATATTCAACCTTTAATAGATAAAGTACACAAAGAATTTACCGGAAAGCTCTCAGAAGAAGAATGTAAGGAACTATCCAAGCTTGCTGAAAAATTATATGAAGAAGATACTTAAAAAAATTTGCTTATATGTGTGTTGTAACAAATTATGTTAAAACACAATCTTAATTGAGTTTAAAAAATTAACCAAAGGCAGATAAAAAAATGAAAACTACAATATATAAATCCGATTCAAGAGGGCTGGCAGACCACGGATGGCTGCTGAGCCGCCATACATTCAGCTTTGCAGGATATCACAATCCCGAAAGAATGAAATTTGGTTTGCTTAGAGTTTTGAATGATGATATAGTTCAGGCAGGTATGGGATTTGGCGCGCATCCGCATGATAACATGGAAATCGTCTCGATTCCATTGAAAGGTTCGCTTGCGCATAAAGACAGCACAGGCACAAAAGAAGTCATAAAAACAGGCGATGTACAGATAATGTCGGCGGGAAGCGGCATAACTCATTCAGAATTCAACAATTCCGAAACGGAACCCGTAAACTTCCTGCAGATCTGGGTGTTTACTAAGATAAGAGACATAACGCCGAGATATGAGCAAAAGACGTTTAATAAGGCAGACAGGAAAAACAAAATTCAAACAGTTGTATCGCCTGAAAAAGACAGCGGCGCTTTATGGATAAACCAGGATGCATATTTTTCACTCGCTATGCCGGATAAGAATACGGTTCTGAACTACGATATAAAGCACAAGGGAAACGGCTTATATGTTTTCGTGCTGGAAGGATCCGTTGAAATCGAAGGCGTCAAATTAGAAAAGCGCGATGCGATAGGAATTGAAGACATTGAGAATGCGGAAATTAAAGCCGGCGAGAATTCAGAGATTCTATTGATAGAAGTACCAATAAAATAAAAATGCATCCTCACCCCGTCCTAACGGACACCCCTCTCCTTTGAGGAGAGGGGGCGGGGGTGAGGTGAAAACAAAATGTAAATTCTAAACATTGAGCAAAGTTATAACATAACGAAACCAAATAAAATTTTTATAAATTAAACAAATAAAACAATGAATACATGGAAAATCGATCCGATACATTCGGATATTAAGTTCAAAGTAAAACATCTTCTCATTTCAACAGTTACCGGCGAATTCAAAAAATTTGACGCGACAGTTGAAAGCGAAAAAGACGATTTCAGCGACGCAAAGATAAAATTCGAAGCGGAAGTAGACAGCATCGATACAGGAAACGAGATGAGAGACAACCATCTGAGAACAAACGACTTTTTTGATGCTGCAAATTATCCTAAAATAACGTTTGCATCTGACTCGTTTGTAAAAACATCAGGCGACGAGTATGAACTGACAGGCGATTTCACTATGCGAGGCGTTACAAAGAAAATAAAGCTGAACGTTACGTATAACGGAAAAGCTAAAGGACTTGACGGCAGCGACCTTGCAGGATTTGAAATTACTGGCAAGATCAACAGGATGGATTACGGCGTAAAATGGAACGCACTCACTGAAACCGGCGGAATTGCTTTAGGCGACGATGTAAAACTTGACCTGGCTATTGAAATAAAGAAGACCGCTAATGTTAACGCTGTCGCGGCATAGATCAGTAGGTCGTTACGCACAAAAAACTAAATGAGTCTGAAACTAAAAATAATTATAGGCAGCACAAGAGCCGGACGGCAAGGTCCGGCTGTAGCCGCCTGGATTTACAATCTTGCTAAAGAACGTACAGAGTTTGATACCGAACTTGTGGACCTGGCCGAAGTGAATCTTCCGTTTCTGGACGAGCCAAATCATCCCAGGTTACGTAAATATACTAAACAGCATACAAAAGACTGGAGCGCGAAGATTGACGAAGCGGATGCGTTCATAATGGTTACGCCGGAATATAATTTTAGTTATCCTGCGCCGCTTAAAAATGCAATCGACTACCTGCATCAGGAATGGCTGTATAAACCCGCGGCAATAGTAAGTTATGGAGGAATTGCTGCAGGAACAAGGTCGGCGCAAGCTCTGAAATTAGTGCTGACTGCGCTCAAAATGGTTCCATTGACAGAATCGGTTAACATCCCGTTTTTTGCCAAATACATTGATGAGAACGGCAAGTTTAACGCAAATGATTCGATGATTAAATCAGCAGGCATTATGTTTAATGAATTGGCTAAATGGGTTGAGAATTTAAAATTATTAAGAAAGAAATAAATAAACAAAAAAATGGATTTCAAATTTATGTTTGAATATTTAATAGAAATGGACCTGCCGGTTCCGTTTGATGAAGAGTTTGTCGCTCTCATTCCCAGGCAGCGCGCTATGGTAAACGGCCTGATGCGCGAGGGAATAATCACCAGTTACGCATTATCTATTGAAAGCGGCAAGCTATGGATCACAATGCTGGCAGAATCGGAACAAGGAGTAATTAATATACTGGAAGAATTTCCCATACGAAGACACGTTATGTATAAAATAAACAAGCTAACATTTCATAACAGTATCGGTATGTCAATACCGCAGTTTTCAGCTAATTAAAATTAACAAAAATCTATACACAAGGAGATCAAAAAAATGAATTTACTGACAAACACCGTAGCCAGAATTTTATTTGCACTTCCGTTCTTAGGATTCGGCATAGGGCACTTAATGAACGCATCAATGATGGCGGGTTATGTACCCATTCCGGGAGGCATAATCTGGATATACGTTACAGGCGTCGCAATGGTACTGGCTGCAATAGCGGCTATAACAAAGTTCCAGGGCAAAACGGCGATGCTGCTATTGGCTTTATTGCTGCTCATTTACATCGTAACTATTCACATTCCGAATTTAATGAAGCCTGATACAATGCAGATGGGAATGATGGGATTATATAAAGATACAGGACTAATGGCAGGCGCGTTATTACTTGCGGGAATGTTTGATAAAGAACATAAAACAGTCGCGGCCGCGTAATAAAGCATACGCTACGTTTTTTAAAATGACTTTCCATTTGCAGGTTTATACAGCAATATAGAAAGTCATTACTTTTTATATTAATTTTAGAATATTAAACAATAATGAAAATACCTGACAATACTAACATACAGAGCATCGATCTAAGAGTGAGGGACCTTGAAAGTTCATTACATTTTTATTCTCATTTGCTCGGATTTAAAATATTAGAGAAAAAAGAAAACTATGCATCTTTATCGGCGACCGGAAATGCGCCGTACATTATCAAATTGGTTGAAGATAAAACGGCGAAATTCACTCACCGGGATAATACAGGCTTGTATCATGTTGCTATAAAACTGCCAAGCCGCAAAGAGCTTGCAAGAGTTTTCTTAAGACTTTTCGATAACGATGTGAAGTTTCATGGTTTCTCGGACCATCTTGTTAGCGAAGCGATTTACTTAGCCGATCCGGATGAAAACGGAGTTGAGCTGTATATTGATAAGCCGCGTGAGCAGTGGGTTTGGCGAATGGGCGAAGTACAGATGTCGTCTTTACCTCTTGACCTTTCTGTGATCACAAATGAGCTTGATGATAAAGGCGTATGGAATGGGATTCACCCCGATACTGTAATTGGGCACATTCATCTGAAAGTATCGGACCTTTTGAAAGCTGAGAAGTTTTACAGCAATTTGCTGGGCTTTAATGTAACAACGGCAAGCTATCCGGGCGCGTTATTCATGTCGGCAGGCGGATACCACCACCATATCGGCGCAAACATATGGCATTCGAAAAAAGGCGCACCCCCGCCGGAAAATGCGATTGGTTTAATTGGTTATACCATCCATATTCCCGATAAGAAATATCTTGAAGAGATAGTAAAATCGGCAAAGGAATCCAACCTGTTTGTAGAACTAAATGGCGATTCAAATTACGTGATTAAGGATTTCGATAGTAATAAAATTAAGTTAACTTTGTAAAGAATAAGGGATGCCTGCATGACGAATATGCAGGCGCATACCCTTATCCAGCAAATTTATTTAGTGAAAGTAGAAATAGTAAATTACGATCCTTCCTGGCCGGAACTATACACAAAAGAAAAAAGCAGAATTATAGAAGCTTGCGGAGATAAGGTTCATGCAATTGAACATATCGGAAGCACATCTGTGCCCGGTCTTGGGGCAAAGCCCATTATAGATATTTTACTCGGAGTGAAAATTCTAAGCGATGCCGAAGATATCATACCTTCGATGCAAAACCTCGGATATACTTATAAATCAGCTTTTGAAGATGTCATGCCATATCGCAGGTATTTCACAAAACCGGATAAGTATCATGTTCATACAGTCGAAACCGGCAGTCCGTTCTGGAAACGCCATATGAATTTCAGAAATTATCTCAGGCTTCATGATGAAGTTCGGGATAATTACTTTAAAATTAAAACAGATCTGGCAGAAAAAGAATGGAACGATATTAACGATTATGCTTTCGCAAAGACAAATTTTATTAGAGATATAGAATTAAAAGCGGCTAAATATTTTAATAATGAATGACAGGATAATTGTAAGCATATGCGGCCCATCGGGGAGCGGTAAATCGATTTTGGCTAAAGAAATGGTTAAATCGATTGGCAGAGACATGGCCGTTAGAATACCGGGGGACAGTTTTCTCAAATCCTCAAAGTACGAAACATTTCAGGATTTCATTTTCTCTCCTTTTCAATACGACTGGAAACTGGTTGAAGAAATTCTCTCGCCCAGACTTGGAACAGAAGTGCACACGCCGCTTTATGATTTTCAAAAGTACAAAAGAATAAGTAAAACCGGCGGTGCAAGCTTAACAATTAGAAGGTACCTGATAATTGACAGTATTATCCCCTACCCCAACGCAGATTTCACATTTCTCCTTTCCACCGGCGCCGAAGCCCGTAAAAGCCGTCTTAAAGAAAGAGATAAGAGATGGAACACAAATGTTATTTCTAATTGGAAAAAACTTGAGCTAACATTTGGTTTAATGAAAAACACAAAGAAA
>CAZMRG010000117.1:0-9846 GCA_964568655.1 uncultured Ignavibacteriales bacterium
TTGTAAATATCTGTAGGCCCAACGGTCCTGTCGTCGTAACCTCTCAGCTCTGTTGTGTTATATGCGAGCCCGCTGCCTCCCATGAAGAACAATTCATTTGGCGGAACGTAATTATCTTTTGCCAGACTGGATATGCCTTCAATATCGAATGAAGAAGCTAAAATAAATTTGCCTGCATTATCTATCCTGTTATAAGCTTCTGACTTAAACCCGAGCTTTAAAAAGTGCGTAGAGCCAACCACATTTGCGCCGGCTATCTCGGTCGAAAAAGCAACATGCGACCCGTAAGTCGGGAAGATCGGGTTATCAGTCGAGTTTCTGGAAATTACCTGCCCTATACTCACCTGGCTTCTCAACCCTGTTTGATAAATACCCGCTCCCTGTATTACATCCGTTTCCTGGTATTTTAAAAACCAATCGCCGCGGAAATAATCGTCGGGGAACTTGAATCTTCTGCCGATGTTAAACGTCGCGCCTGTTTCCCTGATATCATAATCATAATTTGTTCTTGTATCGAACAGATCAAGCCCCACAAGCGTCGGGGTATTCATAAACCACGGTTCGGTAAAGCTGATCCTGAACTGCCTGTAAGTGCCGCCTGAACCAAAATCCCATGTAAAGCTCAGTATCTGCCCGGCGCCGCCTGAAAACGGGTCTGAAATATCGAAGTTGTTAAACGTAAGACCAAGACTTCCCGAAAGTCCAAAACTTTCGCTGTACCCCACCGACGCATTTAGCTGGTCAGATGACTTTTCTTCGAGTATATAAGTTAAGTCCACTGTGCTGTCGTTTCTGAGCGAAACGTCATAATTAAATTTCTCAGCATTAAAATAATTGAGCGATGAAAGCTGCCTTACGCTTCTTATCATTTCGCTCTTATTGAAATACTGCCCGGGTAAAGTAAAAAGCTCACGCCGCATAACTTTATCCTGGGTTTTGGTATTTCCCGAAAAACCTATTAACCCAACCCTGAACTGGCTCTTTTCTGTTATCTTTATATTGAGGTCAACAATATTGCTGTCTCTTACAGTCTCTTCAACATCGGCATGGAAATTCAGGTACCCGTTATCAAGATACAGGGTCGAAATATCCGATTGATTTTCATTCCCTCTCAGGTTCTGCTGAAATTTTTTGATGTCATAAACGTCGCCTTTTTTCAGCCCAATCCTGTCAAAAAGAACTGAATCTTTATAGATAGTATTTCCTGAGAATGAAATTCTGCCGATCTTGTACCGCCTGCCTTCGTCAATTTTGATAGTGATATCAACATCTTCTTTGCTTGGCGAGTATTTTAAAGTTGTTCCTTCTATCATCGCATCTTTGAATCCTTTTTCCTGGTAATAGTCGATGATATCTGAGCTGTCTTTTTCAAAATCTTTTTTATTGAATCGCGCTTTATCCCAGAATTTCCACCACACTCTTTCAGTCGTATTTTCCATCGCGCCTTTCAGGTCGTTTGAAGAGATCTTTTTATTCCCGACAAACCTTATTTTCTGAACGCTTATTTTACTGCCCTCGTGTATCTTGACTCTGAGCTGCGCTTCATTATATGTATTTACAAACTGGTCGACAGTAACTTCAACCAGCGGGTAACCCTCATCCAGGTATGCTTTCCTGATATTGTATTCAATGTCTTTAACCGTTTGGGGCGTTACCACCTGGCCCTTAACAAGCGAAATTTTATCGTCGAGGTCTTTATTGCTGAATTCATCGTTGCCGGTGTACCTGACATTATCAAGTATAGGAAGCTCTTTTACTTTGATAACAAGGTAAGCGCCGTTACCGACTTTTTTATCGACAACAAGCTGGATATCCGAAAACAGGTTTAGGTTCCAGAGTCTTTCAATAGCGTCCTTGGTTTCGTCAGACGGGATTGCGACCTCATCGCCTACTTTAAGTCCGCAGTTTGATATAATTGTCCGCGAATCAAATCTTTTATTGCCGTCTGTTGCAATGGAGATTATCTTATACGTAGAGGCTTCCTGCGAATAAACCGCTGAAGAGGATAACGACAGGATGATTAAAACCGCGAGCAGAGCAGGAATATTTATTACGTTTTTGAAAAACTTCATTTAGTTGTTTTCTTTTTTTGAATTTGTTTTGTTGTCATACCGAATCTTCTTTCTCTTCCCTGGAATTCTTTAATCGCATCGTAGAGCGCTTTTCTTCTGAACTCGGGCCAGTAATGTTTATCAAAATAAAGCTCGGTGTATGCGCTTTCCCATAAGAGGAAATTACTTATCCTGTAATCGCCGCCGGTTCTGATTAGAAGATCGGGATCGGGAATATCCTTTGTAACAAGATAATCGCCAAAGAAATTCTCGTTAATATCGGCAAATTTCAGCGCTGAATGTTTGTAATCGTGCGCAATTTTTCTTACGGCATTAATAATATCCCATCTTCCGCTGTAGCTCAAAGCAAGAACAAGCGTCATGAGTTTATTATCGCGCGTTTTGCGAATACCTTCGTTCAGCTCGTTCAAAACCTGCGGAGGCAATACAGACATATCGCCGACTGCGGTGAGCCGTACGTTATTTTCATGCAACTTATCTGTTTCGTCTCTGAGAGCCTTGATAAGAAGACGCATCAAAACCGCAATTTCCGTTTTTGGACGTCTCCAGTTTTCAGTAGAAAATGTATATAATGTGAGGTATTTAATTCCTAATTGTCCCGAAGCTTCGACTATATCTCTAACCGAGTGAACCCCTTCCCTGTGTCCGAATGTCCTGTGACGGCCTTTTTCCTGAGCCCACCTGCCATTGCCGTCCATAATAATCGCAACATGTCCCGGAATTTCACCCGATGCCTTTAAAGCTTCCTGAATTTCCTTGTCTTTTCCCGTAGGAGCTTGCAAATGTGCCTAAACCTTGATAATTAAAAAGGGTTTTTAGCCCTTTTTTTGAATATATTTACACAAGTTGCAATTTAGTTCTAATATAGTAAATATTCAATTTATAAATGAGGGCTGGCGAAAATTCACAATTTTTTACAAATACAGCAGGAATCTGTTTCCTTTCAAATAATTACAATGCGTAATTTATTTTGATGAATAACTCAGGATAAGCCCAATATATTTTTGAGTCTTCATTAGGATAGCGCCAAAAATTCCATACTATCGATTTACCATAAGAATTTTCATAAACTAACAACATCGTATTATCGGTCATAGTGAATCTGGATTTGATCCCCAATTCAAATCCAAGATGTTTTTCAAAATGAGGATTATAATCAAATATGTCAGCAGACAGCAGCAGAGAATACAAGACATAATTTTTCCTTGCAATCCATTGATAATTATCATCGCCAACAAATCGGCTTTCGAAAACAAACCGTGAATATGAAACCCCGGCTTCAAACTTATTAAAAAAACGAATCCCATCATGCGGTTTAATAATGTATCCTATCCTCAAATCCAACATCTGTTTAAAATCAATGCTTATAGATCTATCTCTTCCCGGCGGACCGTCAAAGAAATACGAACTTGAAGCGTCCGCTGAATTATACTGAAAAAACCCTTTTCCGAAAGAAAGGCCGCCATGGAAATGCTTGGAAAAGGAATAATCATAACCTAATGATAATGTATTACTCCAGATACTATTTCCCCATTGAAAACTTATGGTACTTTTTAAGCTATCCGGTGTTTGACTAAATGAATTGCTTGGAACAAATGAGAAGAAAAAAATAATTATAAAAAGGAATGCGGCTAAAAAACTACGATGATTTTTCATAAGGCGCAATATTCAACATTTTCAAAATGGGTTCCGTTTTCATCCGAAACCCGGAGTGAATTATTACATAAATAATTATTCAAAATGACCGATGAAATGCAAATATATACGGAGAAGATTTTTTAGAGATTATAGGTTACTAAAAGTCCTACTGACTTTCTCCCTGCCTGCTGCAGGCAGGCGAGCAGCCCTCCAAATGCGGGTAAACGATCGGAGTTACAAATTTAAATGGAATATCGCCGGGGTTGTTGGTGATAACGCCAACAACAGCGTAAAACAAACAAAAAAAAGAGGCTATCCAAAACAGGACAGCCCCTTTTACTTCTTTAGTAACCCCCAACTTTATTTATCTTCTTTTTTTTCTTTGTTCAGGTACTTTTCCGGGTCGTTTTTGAATTTTTCAACGCACTTCTCACAGCAAAAATAATATTTTACGCCGTCAACAACTGTCGAAACATCTTTCGATGCGGACTCGCCGCCAACCGGGCATTTAATATCTTCTTTAATATAGCTCATTGGTTCAGCCTTGAACTTAGCAACACAATGCGTACAGCAAAAATTGTACGTTTTATCAAGGTACTTTAATTCAACGCCGTGTCCTTCTTCAATCGTCTCACCTGAGACAATGCATGTTTTAGCTGTTACAGGAGTAACATCGGTATTCTGACAAAATGCAGATCTGTTTGAAATAAAAAAGAATGTTATCAAAATTGCGGCAAATACAGGAAATTTTCTCATGATTTTTTAGTAGAATTAATTCAACAAATATGAATCAAATATAACGATTATAGGCTTCATCAACCCTGCCAAAATTTGTTCTCACTTAACCAATAGCATCTTTTTAGATTCCGAGAAATCGCCTGATGTTAGCTTGTAAAAGTAAACTCCGCTGGGAAAGTTAGAAGCATCCCAGTCTACAGAATAACTTCCCGGCTGCATGCTTTCATTTATCAATATTGCAATTTCTCTTCCCAGCATATCGTAAACAATCAATCTCACCCCTACCGCTCCTGCATTCGCAGTCGCGTCTCCCCCTGACAGGGGGAGATAAGCGCCATTAGCGCTGAGAGGGGGTGGAATAGCAAATTTTATCACAGTAACCGGATTAAACGGGTTTGGATAATTTTGATACAACTGAAAGCTGTTTGCAACGCTTCCTGTATTACTGATCCCTACTGTTCCGACGTTATAATATACTCCTCCGCTTGTTCCGCTCACGCCTACCAAAGTAACGTTCCCAATTGTGAACACCGGAGTTGAACTTATAGTAATTCCGTAATTCGTAAAAGTTGATCCTGAATTTGTTGATATAAACAATCCCCCGTTCCCTGCTATCAGTATTCCTAATGGCGAATTTGCAATTCCTCTTGCCACATAGCCTGTTGCAGTTGAATTCCATGTGAGGCCGCCATCGGTAGATTTATCAACCGAGCCGGATGCAGATGAAGTAACGCTGTAAAGAACGGACTGGCTGTACTGCATCACGCCAAAAATATTTTTGCCGGCGTTTAAATTAGATGAATATGTCGCTCCGAAATCAGTTGACCTGTAAAAGCCATTATTTGTCTGGGTAGCCCCGGCATATACATACGCCGGATTGAATCTATCGACCAGCAAATATACAACCTGCATTCCGGCTAAACCTGCCTGGGTGAAGGTATTGCCCGTATCAACGCTTCTGTAAATACCCGCGCCGTTAGTGGCAACGTAAACATAACCGTTCTTACCGCATGCCACGTATTGCAGTCCGGAACTCCCGAATACGCTTAAGGGGATAACGGTAAAGTTTAAGCCGCCGTTCGTCGATTTCAAAAGACCTGCTGTAGAATTAGCAACAAACATATGCCCAAGCGAATCAAACGCCATTGAGAAGACCGTCTGTCCGTTCGCGCTTGAAACTGTATCCCAGCTTACGCCTGAATTTGTTGATTTGAATATTCTTGAATTCGAACCTGTTGAACCGGCATAAATATTAGAACCCATATCCTTGGCGAGAGACCAGATCGTAATGCCGTTTAGCGTTTGGGTCCATGATTGCGAAAAAAGCTCGCCGTGAGAAATAACAAGCAGAAAAAGTAATATTTTTTTCATAGCTAAATAAATTTAAGTTTCGATTAAGAAAATTAATTTATTACCCCTTCTCCCTTCGGTAGAGGGGACTGGGGGTGAGGGTAACCTATTTTTCAGTAAAGAAATACACTCCTTTTCCGTTTGAGCCGTCGTTAATTTCGCCGGTGAACATTTCGTCCATTTGTGTTTCAAATGTTTTGGCGGCTACAAATTTAACGGTTACTTCCACTGTATTATCGTCATAAGCTCTCACTTTCATATAATTATCTACAAATCCGTTGAACCCCGCCAGATATATCATGACTGTTGATGATGATGAGATGAAAGCTTTCTTATTAATTACCCCGGCGCCATAATACTCAAATGGCATCATGGGCATCCCGGCAATTTCATCCGGAGATTTTTTTTCTACGGAATCAATTTTTAATTTGCAATCCGCATAATGGATCACAACGTTAACTTTCTCGCCCTTGTTCAGCGCATCAAGCAGCTCGGTAAAGTTCTTAAGCTGAATCGTATCCGCATGCACAGCTCCGCAAAATATCAAGAATAGTATAGAAAATGTAAATAAAGTTTTTTTCATTGTGTTAGGATAATTATGTTAGAGCTGGTTAATAATTACTTACTTATTTTTGTATTAGCTTCAGCAATTTTGTCTTTAAGCATATCTTTGTACACAGCGTTCAGTTCGCCTGCCTTCTGCCAGTTTGCAACAGCGTTTTTGTAATCCTGCAAATTATCATAGCACTCTCCCATTTTGTAATATGCGTCTGAATAAGACGGGTCCGCTTCAACAGTTTTTTGGTAATCCGCCAGCGCTTCGTTAAACTGATTCTTTTCGTAATAACAATCTCCTCTTGCAAAAAACGCATCTGCGAATGAGGCATTGAATTCCAGGACTCTTGTAAAATCTTCTATGGCTGCGTCATATTGTTTATTTCCCGAATATGCTTCACCTCTTACAAAATACGCGTCTATATTATCCGGGGCAAGCTTCAGCGCGGTATTCAGATCTGTAAGCGCTTCATCATAGCGCTTTAATTCATAATACGCATGCCCTCTTTCGTAATATGCATCGCCATTATCAGGCGCAACCGCGATACACTGTGTAAGAAGATCTATTGCAGAGTTATAATCCTGAGAATGATTCGCTGTCTTTCCTTTTTCAAACAATTCATCAGAAGACTGAGCAGAAGAAACAGAAGGAAGAGCTATTGCGAATACGAGCAAAGTTTTTAAAGCAAACATATTGAGTTTCATACAACCTCCATAATGAAAATAAACAGCAGAATTTCATCAAAAAAGGCTTATAAATTAGAATCCCCAAGCCTTAGCCCTGGATTCAAATTCAGAAAATATTATAAATCAGAAACTTTCTGCATTAAATTTCCTCCCGAAATATACAAATTAAATTGCAAAAAACATATATTAGTACTATTTTAGGCATTAAATAAGATTACTAATTATACCAATTAAATAATGACAGATTTAGGAGCATCACTACAACAGGTTAAATCGAACGAATCGTTCCTGGAGAGAATTAAACGGTTCATTCCCGGCTATGACGGGTATGTAAACCGCGATAACTCGAGGGAACTGGATACTGTTCTAAGAAATAAGCTCGCTATAGAACTCGATTCAAACCATGTAAAGCTGAAAAACACCGTTTTGAATCTAGCCCAAAGGGGAAAGCTTTTTGAATCTGACGGAATAGATAAACTGGATAAGAAACTCCAGAGCGCTGTAAATAAATTCCGCTCGGCATCCAGAGGATATTCCGGAGCATTTGACGTTGTAAAAATTAAGGACGACAAGCTTAACCAGATATACCAGTTTGACGCAGGTTTGCTCGACGGAGTTGATACGATATCGGCAGCATGCACGGAATTAGAGACAAATTCAAAATCAAACTTAGACATTTCGCCCAGCGTTGATAAAATAGGAAGTTTGCTTGAAGCAATGATCAAACATTTTGACGACAGGGAATCAATTTTAAGTTCTCTATAGTCCCGGTCAGCGGCCGGTTCAATTCGATATTTTGAAGTACTAAAGAAAATGCAGGCTATAGAGTCTGCATTTTCTTTTTATATCAGGTATAATCATTTGAACCAAATTCAAATACTTCAGGCATCTTCCTAGAACCCAACTCTCAAGGAGCCGAAAAATTCGGCTACAGGCCCGGGGTGATATGAGAATCCGTCTGGATCGGGTTCAGAAAACGCAATATACTTCTTTCCCAAAACATTCTTTGCATAAAAACTAATTTCAGCGTTTGTCTTTGCAATCTTAAATTTATAAGATGCCTTGGCGTTAAATAAAGTATATCCATTAGTAAGCCCGAGCGGGTCAACATAATCGCTGCCGTCAACATACCATTTACTGTATGTTTCGCTGCCAATTCCAATTGTTAAAGCCGGCACAGGGTAAAACTCTATATCGGTCATCAACTGATGCTGCGGAGAATTAGGAAGATAGTTTCCATTCTGTATTAATCTTACATCAGTAGTATCGGTCATTTGAACCTGTATAGGCGTCGATATATTTGTATACTTGAAATTAGAGTAAGTATAAGCAACCTGTATTTTTAATATTTTTACGGGTTTCCAACTTGTATATAATTCAGCTCCAATTCTTCTGCTTGAGCCGGCATTATTATAAAAAGTTTCCAAAGGACGATCCGGGACACGGAAACGGTCAAAATCGTTAGTTGTCATTAAATAAAAGCCCGTTAGGTCAACATAGAGCTTATCCTTATATGCATCTCTGAATCCAACCTCACCGCCTGATGATGTTGCGGGAACCAAGTGCTGGTTAAATCCGCCGAATGCGTCCGGATTACTTCCAAGTTCATTTATTGAAGGAGGCAAAAATCCTGTCCCAAAATTGGCAAAGATACTCAAATTTTTATTGGGCAAAAATGTTATGCCTATTTTGCCGGTTGCTTTATTATAGTTCTTTGATCCTGAAAGATTTATCGGATGGTTTATTGAATCTATTGCAAGCGAATCCCCAAGATTGTTGTTAATCTGGTCATATCTAGCGCTTACCATAACGCTCCATTTTGGCCCAAATTCAATTCTGTCAAGTACAAAACCGCCATAACTCTTCTGGGATATGGTTTCTTTTGACAGAAAAGTTGTGTAGTCTTCCACCGCAGCCCCTAAGTTAGGGTGGGCATATTGATCAATATTCTGCGATTGATAGTCGCCGCCTATGCTGAATTTATTCTTAATTTTACTTTTAGGTTTACCCGCAGAGAATGTATATTGGACTGAGCCGCCGGGGTTAACAAATGTACTATGGGAAACCTGGTCCGGGAAAGCCTCTGTATATATTGTTCTTCTGCCATAGGCATTGAAATTGATTTGATGCTGGGGAGTAATGTTGAGCTGACCTGTCAATCCGGCAAAAAATCTTTGTGTCTGCTGGAACTCATTAAACGTAGCTGCATCAGGGTTTGATTGGGTGGGATCCTGTTTATACAGATTTGTATCAAGCCCTTCCGGGTTATCATTATGAAATTCTGTGTACCCGATAACCGGGCTGATTTGGAAGTTTGATGAAACTTTTATTGTCGCCTTCCCATAAATATTATTTGCCCAGTAATTTGTATGCTGCCTGTATCCATCGCTAGCCATACGTGATAAAGAAACTCTATAATTAACATTTTTCACTTCGCCTCCAAATTGGCCAAATCCTTTCCAAAAGTTATGCGAACCATAACTAAGGAAAGCATTTCCGGTTAATGGAGTACCGGTATAATCCTGGGTCATAATATTTATGACTCCGGCGGAGCCGTTGCCGCCATAAATAGAACCGGAAGGCCCTCTCAATATTTCAACACGGCTAACAGATTCCCAATCAACGTCATAGAAATCCGGAGCAAAACCGCCCGGGTCGGTAAGAGGAATTCCATCCAGCAGAACTTCTGTACCCCTTATACCGCGTTCTGATAATATACCTTCTCCGCGAATAGAAAGATGTACGTTTTCGCCATTCCACTGATTATCGATCTTTAACCCCGGCACAAGCTTAAGAGCTTCATCAA
>CAZMRG010000118.1:0-9831 GCA_964568655.1 uncultured Ignavibacteriales bacterium
TGATCAGGTTTTTCCAGGCATTCAGGAAATATTATCCTGATTTTAAAGACACGAAGCTGACAAAAGAAAATATATTCGCAAAAGTATATCCCGGAACAAAATTCAACGACGCTCTTATACGAAAGTATATATCAATGCTGATAAAGTTATCCGGAGAATTCTTATCTTTTTCTGCTTTTTGGAAAGACCCGTTTTCCAAAAATGAATTTTTGCTGCGCACCCTTAAAGAAAAGAAACTAACTAAAATATTTGAGCATAGTTATAAGCTTGCCAATGAACTGTTTGATAATTCCAATTACAGGGATGAATTTCATTATTATCATAAATTCATAGTTGAAGCTGAAAAAAATTCTCTTATTGAAACAAATGCAATAGTTCCGGATAAAGAAATACTTAAGGAAACAGATTACCTTATAGATTTTTTTCTTTTAAGGATTTTACACCGACATTCAGTTTGTATAAGCCAAACAGCTACATATAAAATTGATTTGGAACTGAAATTCTTAGATGAGACCCGGTCTTATGTGGAAAAAAATTGGGATAAATGCAATCCTCTCATTAAACTTTATTATAGCTTTTTAATGATCTACATAGATATTGATAATGATAAAGATAATGAACAGCATTACCTGAATATTAAAAAAATACATGAAGAAACTGCCGGAAGATTAAGCGAACGTGATTTACACAACACATATGTTGCATTACTGCAGTATGGGATCGGGGAAATACAGATTGGAAACCATGAATATGCCGCTGAAACCATGAATATTTATAAGGAAATGCTGGCAAGAAAAATGTTCTATGTAGAGGGTATTTATTTCGGCAGCACACATTTCATAAATATTGTAATTTTAGGCGGTATATTGAAAGAATTTGAATGGACAAAAAAATTTATAGAAGAATATTATCAAAAACTGGACCCCAAAATAAAATTAAATCATTATTATTTTTCCCTTGCAAGTATTGAATTTCAAAAAGGTGAATTCGATGAAGCGCTAAGCTGCTTGTCCAAAATCAAATATGGCGACCATTTGTCTAGGATAAATATTAAAAATCTAACTCTTAAAATTTATTATGAATTGAAATCCATTGACCCATTTTTAGCCACTATTGATTCTTACAGGCAATTTCTGTTAAAAAACAAATCAATAACAGACAGCCGCAGGGAACAATGCGCTAATTTCATTGACCTGCTTCTGCAACTGCTGAAGGCTCAGGAACATCCTGAAAACACTGTATTTCTCAGAAAAAAAATTCTAGAAACCCAAAATGTGATGAACAAAAAATGGCTATTGGAGAAAGCAGATGAGATTATGGAACTTTGACTTGAATTTCAAACTGTGATCTTAAACCAAGTGTCTCGCCTATGCGCATGCCAGCAGCTGGCAGGGATTGACAAAAAAACAAAAGGCAGTCTTTTCAACTGCCTTTATTATCAGAGCGTCATAGCAATATGTTTTTGTCGGTTTAATCTCTTCCATGCGGGAGAGTTACGCCGATATTTATTCCGATGCCATTATAGGTTTTATCTCCAAATTCCCTTAGAAGTATGAAATACTTAACTTCAAATAATACGTTAAAATCATACTGCTTAAAAAACTCCACACCCGCGATTAAGTTCAATCCTAGACCGCCTCGCGCTGTTATATGCGGAGAATCAAAGCCCTCGTCGTCTTTAGCTACAACATGCAGGCCCATTCCACCGCCTACATAAGGGTCAAATTCACTCTTGTTCCTGTTCCCCAAAAACGGATACAACACGTTTACATCAAGGCCAATATCCGTAAAAGCCGGGCTTGTTTTAAAGCGGATAGGGAGCGATAACTCGGCAAAGAAATTCTCGCCGACATACTTTCCGTATGGCTCAATTGCAAGCATCTGGTGGCCAACATATCCGCCTTGCACAAAAAACTCGCCGATCTTAAGGCCGCCTGTTACGTAAATCCTTTTGGTCGGTCTTTGCATTAACGTTGGTTCATCGATATTCGCATTGTTGTTTGACAATGAATTATTTGATAGTGAAAGTTGAGGAACCTCAATAGATTGGGACTGAGCTTCCCTAACGAGCATTAATAGCATCAAAGTTACGCCTAAAGCTAATTGTGTCTTTCCGTATGTTAATACTTTCATATGTTTTGCATTTAGTTTTGAAATAACATTTTCTCCAATTCTGCGAAAATGCCTTGATTTCAATAATAGATTTCCCTCTCCTTTCTCATTAAAACGCAGAATACCCACGAACGTTCCGGTTTTATGTAAATTAACGTAACGTATATGTAAATATTTGCTTTATGTAATTTGGCTGGACTAATTGCAAATTGCCTATTGTCTATGTATCTTTATAATCAAATTTTTAAAAATTTAATGATTTTATAAGTTTATTTGGCAAAAGATTCACAAATAGCTAAGGTAGGGAAACGAAAGATTGAGATCTCAAATCTTAAGAAAATACTATATCCTGAAGACGGCATTATCAAAGCCGAGATAATTGAGTACTATCTTAAAATAGCTCCTACAATTTTAAATCATATTAAGGGCAGGCCGCTCTCGCTTGTTCGCTACCCTGACGGTATTTATGGCGAAAAGTTTTTCCAGAAGAACAGGCCGGAATGGGCGCCGGATTGGATTGAGTACGTAGCGCTTGGCAGCGAAGAAACAAAAGATTATATAATCGCCACCGAAGATGCAACTCTTGTGTGGCTGGCTAATTTAGCATGCCTTGAAATTCACCAAATGCATGCAAGAAAACCGCATTATGATAAACCTGATTACATGGTATTTGACCTTGACCCGCCCGAAGGATATAATTTTAAAAAAGTTGTTGAAATAGCGTTGGAGTTAAAGCAAACGCTTGAAAATTATGGTTACCATCCATTCGCTAAAACAACCGGCGGCAAGGGCATTCATGTGGTTGTACCCATCGAACCTAAATGGGATTTTCATAAAGTATTTGAAACAGCTCAGATAATCGCCAAACCATTTGTTGATGAACGTTCCGAGAGACTTACACTCAATATAAAAAAGGATGCCAGGAAAGGAAGGGTACTGGTTGATATATACAGGATAAGACAGGGACAATCGATAATCTCACCTTATTCGATACGCGGTTATAAAGGCGCGCCAGTTTCAATGCCGCTTAGCTGGGATATGCTGGAAAAAGTAAAAGACCCGAAGGAGTACAATTTAAATAATGTTCCCGGCATAGTTAATTCCGATGGAGACGCATGGGAAGGCATTTCGGCATTTTCAACCGACCTGCATACTGAAAGAAAAACAAAATCCGCGTCGGGAAAGAAAACCCTGAACCCATCAACCAAATATAAAACGCCCGAACAGCTTGAAAAATATTCCAAGAAAAGAGATTTCAAAAAAACGCCGGAGCCTTCGGCCGAAGTAATTGATGTAAAAGGAAATTCATTCGTGGTCCACCGGCATCATGCATCCAGGCTGCATTATGACCTGCGTTTGGAAAAAGACGGGGTGTTAAAATCATGGGCAGTTCCGAAAGGATTGCCTCCCGCGCCCGGCGTTAAAAGGCTTGCGGTTCAGACTGAGGACCACCCGATGGAGTACCTTAAGTTTGAAGGTACAATCCCGAAAGGATTATATGGCGGCGGCGATATGTGGGTGTATGCTTCGGGTAAATATGAAATAACCAAAGATAAAAAAGACGGTTTTTATTTCAGGTTGCACAGTCCCGCGGTTAGCGGCGAGTACAGGATATATCAGATCAAACAGAAAGATTATTTACTGGAGCGAATCGATAAGCCGCAGGTTGACTGGCTTCATGATACAATTGAGCCGATGCTGGCCCAGTCAAGAAAGGATGTGCCGGACCCCGAGCAATTTATATATGAAGTTAAATGGGACGGCATCAGGGTAATAATATCTTTGGAAGAAGACAAGATAACTTTGCACAGCAGGAATCACGTTGATATAACAAAAAAATTCCCGGAGCTGTTGAATGCCGAAAAATCTTTCAGGGGAACCTGCGGAGTATTTGACGGTGAAATTGTTTGTTTGGATTCGCAGGGTAAGCCGGATTTCAAAAATGTAATTCATCGAATGCAGAGAAGCGCTGAAGGCGATATTGAACGAGCAATGAAAAAATTCCCTGTCAATTGTTACATATTTGACTTGCTGTATCTTGACGGCAGGCCGGTTGTAAATGAAGCGCTGTTAAGGAGACGCGAATGGTTAAAGGATGCGGTTAAAAAAGATTCACCCTACAGGTTAAGCGAGCTGGTTGAAGACGGCGAGGCGCTGTTTGCCGCCGCGGGCGAGCTGGGACTTGAAGGAATAATGGCAAAGGAAAAAAACAGTAAATACTTTCCCGGTAAACGCAGCGATAACTGGTATAAAATAAAAGTCCGGCAAACTGCTGAAAGCCATATCATAGGTTATACCAAAGGCAAAGGGATTAGAGAGGAGCTTTTCGGAGCGCTGCATTTAGGAGATTATGATAATGGCAAAGTTGTATATAGAGGAAAAGTCGGAACCGGATTTGATGATAAGATCATGAAAGAAATATATACGGAATTAAAAAAGCTTAAGGAAATCAAGAAGCCGATAAAAGAAAAAGTTCTTGATGAAAAGCAGACGATCTGGGTAGAGCCGAAACTTGTAGCAGAGGTTCAGTATTCTTCTATAACAAGAGATGGAGCATATAGGGAAGGTGTATTTGTTAGGTTAAGACCGGATTTGGAATGATACGATTTTCTAGCCCACGACTTCAGTGGTGGGTTGAAATATGTTAATAAAAAAAACCGTTTAAACGGTTTCAAAATTTTTCGATTTATTTCAAAAATGAGTTACGAATGAACTATGATAAATTAATACAAAACAAATATTTGCTTTGTTTGGGATACCAGCCTTCGCGGGTATTAACTAATAGACTTATTGGAACTTTACGTATTAATGAGTAATTTTGCTTAACAAAGGAGGAATTTCAACATGCGTTCAATCTGGAAAGGGCACATCAGATTTTCACTGGTTACCATACCTATAGCCATATATAATGCTATAGAAACATCTGAAACCATTAGCTTTAAGCAGCTTCACAGGGAAGATAAGGGGCTAATTGGATATGATAAAAAATGCAAGAAATGCAATAAAATTGTTAAAAATGAAGATATTTTGAAAGGTTATCAATATGAACCTGACCAATTTGTCGTCATTGAACCTGAAGACTTAACTAAACTTAAATTAAAAAGTACAAAAGTTATAGAGATAGAAGGATTTGTTGATTCCTCTGAAGTTCCGGCAACTTTGTATGATACCCCATATTATGCCGGTCCGGATGGAGATATTGCCGCTAAAACATTTGCGCTGTTAATAGCTACGCTTAAAGATTCCGGTAAGATGGGGATAGGTAAAGTTGTTATTCGCGACAGGGAAAGCGTTGTACTGCTTGCTCCCGAGAAAAATGGCTTGCTGTTATATAAGTTAAGATATCCGAATGAAGTAAGAAAAATTACAGAGGTCCCCAAGCTCGATGGAACCACGGCAGATAAGCAGCAGCTAAAGCTTGCAAGGACGCTGGTTGATTCAATGGTAAAGCCATTTTCTGAAATTGAATCCAAGTTAAAGGATACGTATAAAGATGCAGTCAAAGAACTTATCAAAGCAAAGATAGAAGGCAAAGAAGTTGTAACGATGGAAGAAGAAGAAAAACCTGTTGTTGATATTATGACGGCTTTGAAGCAGAGCATTGAAAATGCAAGTAAATCAAAGAAGCCGATGAAGAAAGCGACAGGAAAGGCAGAAGAAGTTAAAACAGTTAAAGCAAAGAAAAAGAAAGTAGTTTGATCAATTAGTTTTATTGATTGATTTATGGCAAACATTATTGAGTTCCCTATACAGAAGCTCCAGACAGGGCTTAAGCGTGTTCAAAAAAGTTCGAAAACCTCGCTTAAGCATTCAAACCAGATGGACCTGTTCTCACAGGGCTCGCCTGAAACCAACATTTTTACAATGCCTTCAAGCCTCAGTCCATTTGAGGCTGCGCTTATGCTGGATGAAAGAGGCGATCCTAAGGCAAAAGAAGCATACCGGAATGCAGTTGAATCTGATGATAGTATTGCGGATGCTTATTGCAATATGGGGATCCTTGAATATGAGTCAGGCAATACGGTAAAGGCAATTGATTTTTTTACCCGCTCGCTTAAAGACGACCCAAGACATTTCGAATCACATTATAATCTCGCTAATCTTTATTCTGAGCTTGGAAACTTACCTCTTGCAAAAACTCATTATGAATTCGCTAAAGAACTGAGGCCTGATTATTCGGATACGTATTTTAATCTGGGTTTGGTATATGCAATGACACGTGATTTTAAATCGGCAATAAAAACGCTGTCTGAATACAAAGATATGGTTGCAGCCGATGACCGCTCAAACGCCGAGAAG
The DNA here is from genome assembly GCA_964568655.1 of uncultured Ignavibacteriales bacterium. Lineage (GTDB taxonomy): Bacteria > Bacteroidota > Ignavibacteria > Tepidaquicellales > OLB5 > CAWFKW01. Next base: position 6,412 of record CAZMRG010000118.1, read on the forward strand.
CTTATTGAAACAATTAAGAAAATTACAGGATAGCGAATTTTTTTATAAAATGTTCGACTCCTACGGAGTCGCCTATTTTAAAAAAATCTTTTCTATAAAAATACGACTCCTAACGGAGTCGTTTTTTCTGCAACGTCTTAGTATAATTCAGTTAAAAAACACTGCGACTATAGGTCTGAAACGAAACCTTTTTTATGGTAGCCGCAGTCTTTAGACTGCGTTGCTTTTTCGCAACCTGAAGGTTGCGGTTACAGATATTCAAACAGAAATATTGATTTTTTGCCTACAACTTAAGTCGTGGGTTTTTTATCCCGAAATTCGAAAAACCGTTTTAACGGTTTTATGATTTTTTTGAAGATATTGAATCCATCCATTTTTTTACTTCCTTACACATCATGTCAAGCGCTTCGCTGTCTTTCAATTTATAGTCTTTAGTAAGATGAAAAGAATGGTCCGCGCCTTCAATAACGAATAATTCAGCCAGCTTGCCGAGTTTTTTACAAACGGGCTTAAGCAGATCAAGCGTTGCCAGCGCATCTCTGGACCCCTGCAGAAATAACATAGGCGCTTTTACTTTGTAAAGATGTTCAGCCCTATCATTTGAAGGTTTCCCGGGCGCGTGGAGAGGGAACCCGAAGAAAATAATTCCGTTGATATCAGGAATCATATCTTCCGATGCCGCCGTTGAGCTCATTCTGCCGCCAAAGGATTTACCTGCCGCAAATACAGGAAGCTTTGGACAAAGCTTAGCGGCTTTTTCCACAGCAGCGCTTATAGCGGCAGCGCACACCTTCTTATTATCCGGGATCTTTTTGCCGTTTTCCATATAAGGAAAATTAAAACGCAAAGTTGCAATTCCATGCGAAGCTAAAGAAACTGAAGCGGATTCCATAAATTTATTATTCATCCCTGCCCCCGCTCCATGAGCAAATGCCATTACATATTTAGGTTTCTGCGGGGAATAAAATAAAGCGCTCACCTCGCCTGAAGTTTCAGATATTTTGATACGAAGAGATTTTTTTGTTAGTTCTGCAGTCATAAATAATTTTATTTAATATAATATTTTATTTGCAACCGTTTCAAATTGATCATAACTCATGAAATGGTTTACGCGGATTATTGCGCATCCGCTCATCAATGCGTTCTGCCAGCCATTGGAAGTACTCGTTTAGATAGGGATCGGGAATTTTAACGCGCATGTCTGTAACGCTGGGTTTTAGCTTGTTCCAAATAGTTGTTACATATGAGCCAAGCGTTATATCAACAAGTCCGATGTTTATATAATGTTTTGCAACAAGAATGCCAAGCGTTTCCATTTCCTGGGTAAAATGAATAAACATAACCTGGTCTTTGTCCGGAAGCTTCCGCCATTCTTCGAAGGTAGAAGGAATTTCCATCGTATTGATCCTCTGCATTATTTCAGCAAATTCATGAGTCCGAAACGTGCGCAGGGTTTCGAGAGTTAAACGCTCTTTACGGTCGCGCGCCGCCGCTTTAACCTGTGCAATCCCGAATATAAGTCCCACAACAAAAGATAATGCCAGCGCAAGATTTGCGATGAGAGTAATAATGTCGTTCATAAACTGCGGTTAATGTTTAATAGAAAAATTTTGATATCTTTAATAAATTAATATAAATCGCTTTGAAATCGTAAGCAGTTTCAGTCTGTCTTTTGCCCAGCCTTATATTGCTCGTCGCTCACTTTTTCATGCCATTCGACTGCTTTGCCGTTTAACTTCTCCTGAATAGCGATGTGTGTCATTGCTGTTGCCGGACTTGCGCCGTGCCAGTGTTTTTCATTCGGCTCGAACCAAATAACATCGCCGGGCCTGATCTGCTCTATATTGCCGCCCCAGCGCTGAACCAAACCGCATCCTGAAATTACTATAAGAGTTTGTCCGAGAGGGTGTATGTGCCATGCAGTACGTGCGCCCGGTTCAAATGTGACGCTTGCCCCCTGTACGCGCGCAGGCTCGCTTGCCTGGAACAAAGGGTCTATGCGCACAGCGCCGGTAAACCAATCTTCGGGCCCTTTGTTTGATGGTTCTGACCCGATCCTTTTAATATTCATATTTTATTTAATGGTTAATTTTTTTATAATTCTCTTTTACAGGCCCGTTCTTTTTTCAAGTTCTTCGGGGTAACGCTCTCCGGCTACTTTGATATTTTCAATAGCTAAATTAATTTCATTAAGTTCTCCGAATGTTAATTCAATATTTGCCGCGCCGATGTTTTCTTCAAGGCGGTGGAGTTTGGTTGTTCCCGGAATGGGAACTATCCATGGTTTCTGCGCCAGGAGCCATGCGAGCGAGATTTGCGCCGGGGTTGCTTTCTTCCCGGCCCCAATGTTTGTAAGCAGATCGACAAGCGCCTGGTTTGCTTTTCTGTTCTCAGCTGAAAAGCGGGGGACTATGTTCCGGAAATCAGTTTTATCAAAAGAAGTATTTTCATCTATCTTCCCGGTGAGAAATCCTTTGCCAAGCGGACTGAACGGAACAAGCCCGATGCCTAACTCTTCAAGCGCCGGAATAACCTCCGCTTCAGGTTTTCTCCACCACAGCGAGTATTCGCTTTGCAGCGCAGTAACCGGCTGAACAGCATGCGCACGCCGTATTGTTTTTACTCCGGCTTCGGATAACCCAAAATGTTTAACTTTGCCATCCTGGATTAAATCCTTCACAGTTCCCGCTACATCTTCTATAGGCACACTCGTATCAACGCGGTGCTGATAGAACAGGTCTATGCGGTCTGTCTTAAGTCTTTTCAGCGAAGCTTCAGCAACCTCTTTGATATGTTCAGGCCGGCTATCCTGTCCGGCTTGCTTTCCGTTCTCACCGAATTTGAAACCAAATTTGGTCGCTATTACCACATTATCGCGATAGGGCGCTAAGGCTTCGCCAACAAGTTCTTCATTTTTATACGGGCCGTATGCCTCGGCTGTATCGAAGAATGTAACTCCGAGTTCTATAGCTTTATGAATAAGCGAGATCATTTCTTTTTTATCGGGCGCGGGACCGTAAGCAAAACTCATTCCCATACAACCGAGGCCGAGAGCTGATACTTCGAGTCCGCTATTGCCTAATTTACGCTTCTGCATATTTTATCCTTTTCTGTAAAATTGATTAAAACAAATATAAAAATAAAATTATTGGATTACAGATACTGAATTTCGTTGCTTAATACTGTATAAAAAATAATTGCTTCTTAATAATTATCGCATTAACTTTGTAATACAAAGTACTTTTTAATTACGAATCCAATATCATTTTACTATAAACTGGAAAGCTGAAACCGAAACAGAGTAGGCTTAAATTTAAATTCAGAAGCATCATGAAACAATTAAAGACTTTTTTAACTGTTCTTGCAATTGGGGGCAATATTCTTTTTATGTTATGGGTTTCATACAATGGACTTAAGGCA
>CAZMRG010000119.1:0-9651 GCA_964568655.1 uncultured Ignavibacteriales bacterium
AAATATCACGAAAAGAAACTGGGTCAGTTGTTTTGTGATAACTCCGCAAAAGAAATTGTCGATATGCTTGAAAAAGAATGCGTTGATGCCGGAGTTGAGATACTCCTTAACTGCTCAGTAAGTGAAATCAAAAAGAACGAAAAGTTTTTTGTAGAAACTGATAAGGGTAATTTCGAATCCGAATCGGTAGTAATTGCAACCGGAGGAATTTCAATCCCACAAATGGGAGCAACAGACTTTGGCTATAAAATTGCTAAACAGTTCGGCGTTAAGCTGACTAAGATCGTTCCGGCGCTTGTTCCTTTCACCATAAATGAAAATGCATTCAGCGAAATAAGCGGAGTATCTATTGATTGCGAAGTATCCTGCAACGGTATGAGCTTCAGAGAGAATATTTTATTTACTCATAAAGGGCTTAGCGGTCCGGCGATACTGCAAATTTCTTCTTACTGGAATAACGGTGATACAATAAGCATTAATCTGCTTCCCGAAAGTAACGCAGTTGAGCTTATTAATGAAAATCGGGCCAGTAAAATGGCGCTGGATAACGTTTTGGCGCAATATCTGCCAAAGCGATTTACTGAATTGTGGTGTGATAAATACTTCAAGCCGAAACCCGTAAATAAGCTTAGCGATGATGATATTCTTAAGATTGCAGAAAAGCTGAATAACTGGGAAATAACTCCATCCGGGACAGAAGGATTTGGCAAAGCGGAAGTCACAAAAGGCGGAGTCGATACAGATGAGCTATCATCAAAGACAATGGAAGCAAAGAAGGTAAACGGATTGTATTTTATAGGCGAGTGCGTAGATGTAACGGGCTGGCTTGGCGGATATAATTTTCAGTGGGCATGGGCATCAGGGTTTGCAGCGGGAGGATATGTTTAAGCGTTTATAAGTATCTCATGTCTTTTTGCTTTCATGCATTCTTCTGAGCATGAGCGGGCCCATTTTTCTTCGCACTCTTCGCATTCAAAATGCTGTTTGTGGCAATCAAGATTCGCGCAGTTAACGTACCTGTCGGTTTCTTTTCCGCAATGCAGGCATTTCCCGACAGGTTTATACTCATCTGCAAAGTTCACCGGGACTGAAATTCTTTCATCGAATACATAACACTTTCCGTCAAACATTTTTCCTTTGATTTCCGGGTCATGCGAGTAATTTATTATACCGCCATCAAGCTGGTAAACTTCTTTAAATCCTTCGCTCATTAAATAACCCGAAAGTTTTTCACAGCGAACCCCGCCGGTGCAATATGTTAATATTTTTTTATCTTTATTTTTTATGAATTCGTTTTTTACCCAGTGAGGGAATTCGCGGAATGATTTCAGCGGCGGACGTATTGCATTTCTGAAATGCCCAAGGTCAAATTCATAATCTGTTCTTCCGTCGAGGATTATCACGTCATCTTCATTCATTTTTTCGTAAAATTCCTTTGGACTCAAATGTTTGCCGCTCGTTTCGTTCGGGTCTATATCTTCTGTAAGCCTGAACGTAACAAGCTCTTTCTTATGCCGCACATGCATTTTCTTAAAAACATGCTTTTCAACTTCATCTATTTTAAATTCCATTCCCGCAAAACGCTTATCGGAATGCATATCTTTTATATATCTCTGGGTACTTTCAAAAGTACCTGAGCATGTTCCGTTAATGCCTTCGGAAGCAATTAATATGCGTCCCCGGAGTCCAAGGCTGTTGCAATAATCCAGGTGCCGGAGCGTGTATTCCTCCGGATTACTGATTATTACGTATTTATAGTAAAGTAATACTCTATACATGTTGTATCAAAAATATGAAAACTGAATTTAATGCGAACTGCATAAAATAATTTACATATAACGGTAACCACAGACTTTAGTCTGCGACAACAAAGTATGTAAAATTTGATTTCGCCTTGCCTTGCAGCAGGGAGGCGTGAGGAAGGGTATTTTACATTTAACCATAAAACTTTTATTTTTAAATTAGCGTTTATGGTATTTATGAATCTATTTTGTACGCATTTTACAGGGAACGGTCTTAATGAGCGATAACTCAGATCTGGAAACCGAATTACTTGACGAAGAGGTCATTCCGGAAAAATCCTTTCGCTTAAATAAAACCTTCGCGGCGCTCAAATACCCGAATTATAAACTCTGGTTTTATGGGCAGATGATTTCGCTCCTCGGAACGTGGATGCAAATTACAGCGCAGGGATTTTTAGTGTATGACCTTACGCATTCCCCCATATATTTGGGTTATATTGGATTTGCTGCAGGTTTGCCGACATGGATATTTATGCTTTATGGCGGAGTTATTGCCGATAGAATACCAAGACGCGACGTTCTTGTAATTACGCAATCAGTAATGATGGGGCTAGCAGCAATTCTGGCCGTTCTTACTTTTCTTCATTTGATTCAGCCGTGGGAAATAATCCTGCTGGCATTTTGCCTTGGCACCGCTAACGCATTTGACGCGCCTTCAAGAATCTCATTTGTTAACGAGCTTGTTGCAAGAGAAGACCTTACAAACGGAATTGCGCTTAACGCGACTATGTTCAATACAGCGACCGCTACCGGGCCTGCAATTGCCGGAATTACTTATGCTATCGCCGGTCCCGCATGGTGTTTTACTATTAATGCAATCTCATTCATCGGCGTTATTGTCGCTCTCAGAAAGATGAAGCTTGATAAATCCGTAATGGAAAAGAGCAGCCGCTCTGTAGCTCACGATCTTAAAGAGGGGCTGAAATATGCAGTCACTCACCCTATTGTCAGAATAATTATTATTATTGTCGCCACAATGAGCATTTTTGGTTTGTCGTTTGCTACTCTGCTTCCGGCGTGGGCGGTTAAAGTATTGGGCGGTGATTCGGCAACCAACGGATTTCTTCAGTCAGCAAGAGGTGTTGGCGCTTTAATAAGCGCTCTGTTGTTAGCATCGCTTGGGAGGTTTAAATTCAAAGGCAAGCTGTTAACTCTTGGTTCATTGCTGTTTCCAGTATTGATGCTCGTATTTTCATTCATACATTGGACGCCCATATCGCTGCTCGTAATACTCGGGATAGGTTTTGCGCATATCCTCACTATGAATCTCTGCAACGCTTCTGTTCAGACCATTGTGCCTGATTATCTGAGGGGCAGAGTAATGGGAGTTTATACTTTTACTTTTTTTGGCCTGATGCCAATAGGTTCTCTCCTTATGGGCGCGCTGGCCCAGAATTTTGGCGAGGCTGAATCAATTCTGATTTGTTCAATTGTTACTTTTACCGTTTCAGCGCTCATATTTATTTTTGTGCCGGCAATTAGAAAACTGAGATAACGGAATATCTGCTGAAAATTGAGTAATTTCTATAATACTAAAATTTGCCGTTTTGCGGTGTTTTCGGTCCTTTTTTGGTTAAATTGAACCCAAAATACCTCCAAATACCCGGAATTCGTTCAATCTAGTGTTATTTCCATATCGTAAATTTCTTTTATCTAACAGCAAATAACAATCATTAGTTTTTATGATAAAAGTCATTCTTATTCATATCGTTTTGAGTGTAAATTTGTACTTATTGGCAGATGTATTTATATTTTAAGTACTGACACAGTAAGTTAATTTTGAACTCCACTATTTATTAAATTAGATTTCTCCTCACATGAAAATTTTCACAGTTTTATTTATCTTATTAACGCTTGGAAGCGCCGCCCAGTCCCAGGACTTCGGCAATATGAGAGGCTCTCAAATATGCTCACAAGTGAAATCAAATTATAAAGGATCGCTTGGCGCTTTTGAATTATCCCCGAATACGCCGGTACATTCTTTTAATGTTCTGAACTATGAATTGAAACTTGATATTTATAATTGCTTTTCCGCCGGGACAAGAAGCTTTTCGGCAAGTAACATAGTTACACTCAGGGTTGATTCAGTTCTGAATTCAATAGTTCTTAACGCAACTTATACATCTTTGGTAATTGATTCAGTAAGATTATCGGGCGGAGTCAGTTTATCTTATACTCACAGTCAATCTACAAACAAAGTGACAATAAATCTTGACAGAACTTACAATCCCGGAGAAGTTGTTAATATCATTATTTATTACAGGCATAATAACGTAAATGATTATGCATTTAATGTTTCATCAGGTTACGTTTACACTGATTGCGAACCGGAGGGCGCCAGGAATTGGTTTCCATGCTGGGATAAACCTTCGGACAAAGCCACTTTTGATATCACGGTCAAAGTTCCGTTGAGCGTAAAGATAGGTTCGAACGGCAGGCTTGCGGATTCGACTATAAGCGGAGATTCCATCAGGTATCACTGGGTAAGCCGTGACCCGCTTTCAACTTATCTTGCTGTGCTTACCGGGAAGACAGGTTATAATGTTAGCATTGTTTGGTGGCATAAAATATCTAACCCTGCCGATAGTATTCCTATAAGATTGTATTATGCGACAGGCGAGAACATTACTGCTACTCAGAATGCTATACTTGATATGACTACATACTACTCCACATTATTTGGCGAACATCCCTTCGAGAAGAACGGGTTCGCTTCGGTTGCAGGCTACGGCGGGGGAATGGAGAACCAGACTCTGACAACAATATATCCGACAGGCTGGAGCTCAGTAACGGCGCTTATTTCACACGAATTCGGGCACCAATGGTTTGGCGATATGATCACCTGCGGCACCTGGGCAGATATTTGGCTGAACGAAGGTTTTGCAACATACCTTGAAGCCTTGTATTTCGAACATATAAGCGGTTACACAGCATATAAGAATAATATTAACGCAAATGCTTCCGAATATATGGCGCAAAATCCCGGCTGGCCAATTTATAATCCGGATTGGGCCATCAATACGCCTTCTACCAGCATACTCTTCAACGGCGCTATCACATACGATAAAGGAGCATGCGTGCTGCATATGTTAAGGTATACAATTGGCGATTCATTGTTCTTTGCCTCGTTCAAAGCTTATGCGACAGACACTGCGAACTTCCGTCTTAAAAATGCGGTGACCGTTGATTTTTTTGATAAGTTCAGCGCAGTATCCGGACAAAACTTAAACTGGTTCAGAGATGAGTGGGTAATGCAGCCCAATCACCCCGTCTATAGGAACAGTTATAATGTAACAGACCTTGGAAACGGTTCATGGGGTTTAACGTTTGTTACCAACCAGGTTCAGACAAATACGGTATTTCATAAAATGCCGATAGTAATTAAAGTGTCATTTGCCGGGAATACAGATACTTCTATCAGAGTTATGAATGATACAAATCACCAGGCATATAATTTTACTTTTAACGCTCAGCCGGTTACCGTTGCATTCGATCCGAATAATGATATTGTTTTAAAAACTGCTACGATGGTTATCGGGATAAGAAATATTTCAACCAATGTCCCAAAGAAATATGCTGTTTACCAGAATTATCCGAACCCATTTAATCCCGTAACGAAGTTTAACTTTGATATTCCAATAAAATCGTCTGTCCGCATCAGGATATATGATATTACCGGACGGGTTGTTACTACTCTTGTAAACCAGGAATTGCAGCCGGGAAGTTACGAGACAAGCTGGGATGCTGCGAATTATTCGAGCGGTATATATTTTTACAGCGTAGAAGCAAACGATTATCACAAAACTATGAAAATGGTATTGGTGAAATAGTTGCTTTGGTATTTATATTTTATCTTCGCCGGTCTCCCGAAAGGGGAACCGGTTTTTTATTTTTTTACTTTTTCTTCCCGTATATATAATTCTTTCAGATCGTTAACTTTATTTTCAATAATTTTCAGAACATCCGTCAGAAGGTCCGGGCTTTCAAGATCTATATTGAGAAATTTTTTCAGAAGAGCTGTAGGGGAGTCATCAAATCCGTTTCGCATCAACGCAATATAGTTTTTTTGGAAACCGGCGGGGTCTTTCTTAAGCATTTCAAAATATTTTAAGGCTAGCAGCCCTCCGTACATATAATTTGAAAGATACAGCGGATCTTCAAACATTAGCCTGTTTGTCATCCATTGATCTTTTAATTCAGTATGTTTGTATGTCCAGATAGAATATTTAGAATCTATATTAATAGTAAGCGAATCCAGATCATCTGCACTTTGGATTTTATCGCTATCAACTGCGTTATATATAGCTCGCTCAAGCGCGGCATCATGAGCCCCTTTGAAAATCTCTAAACCTTTGATTTCCAGGAATCTTTCAAGATAAAAGATCTTTTTATCTAAGTCCTTTTCGTGGTTATAAAGATAATCAGCCAGAAGTAATTCATTTAATATAGCGAACGATTCCGAAAAATAATTTGGGCCGGATCCATATACAGGTTTGATCTTATTATTGCCCATGAGCTGAAAATGAACTACGTGTCCGCCTTCATGAGCCAGTACCGATACATCTCCGAAGTAACCCTCATATCCGTTTGAATAAAACACATTGGGAATGTAGGGGAAACCTACGCCCCCGCCCGCATTCAGGCGGTTTTCGCCTTTAACAATATCCATCCGTCTGTTTGCGGGGTCCAGCAGCTGAGCGAATTCGTTTCCATACTCTTCACCAAGCGGTTCAAGCGCTTTTAAAATTATTGAGCTTGCCTGTTCAATTGTAAACCTCGGGAGAGCGCTTTTACCGGAAAAAGTTATCATATCCCACGGGTTCATATCGCTGTAACCTTCGGATTTCTGAATATGGTCAGCCCGAATCTGCTGGTAATTTTTATAAATGCCGGCATTTTGAGATATTTTTTCAAGCATATTTGCTACATCTGACTGATTAAGAAAGAGCGCGTAGAAAGATTCTTCCTCAAAGTTCTTGTAATTATGGATCTGCGAAAGAGAGTTATTGGCTTTGATAAGATGAATAAGCGCGAATGCATACAGGTCTCTTTGTGATTCAAAACCTTCGTATCGCTTTTTGAAACCTTCTTCGCGAACCGACCTGTCGGGATTATCGGTTATTAAGCTTCGTTGTTTCCATACGTTCAGTTTACCGTCTTTCGTTTCTATAGTCTCGAACTGCGTTCTCGCTATCAGGTTTTCATACAGGTCTGATTGCCATCCGTTTATCACGGGAGATAAAGAGCCTACTGTTATTTCTTCGCTTTGCGGCAGCGTATACAAACGGAATCTGCGCGATGATCCAATCTCGAATTTATACGGTTCCAGTTCGGGATTTTCTGTAATGAACATGCCAAGCGTGTCATCTGAGATTTGCATCAACTCCCGGCTTAGAAATTGCGTCCGCGAATTAACTTCTGATATCAGCGCATTATCGTCTTCATAGCTCTTTTCATCTTTTGTGTTTACCGCATACCGAAGGTACAAATAGGCATCGTGCATGGCCAATAGAACGCTTATGTTGTCGTTTATCCGCAGAGCCTGCAAAAGAATTTCCGGCGAGCGGGATATCTTTCCTCCAAGGGATTCCAATTCCGAAATCTTATTTTCCAGAATGCTGCGGTCAGATTGTTCCCGCTCAGGGCTGCTGAAGAAATACCGCGCAAAATCAATATGATATAGATCCTGCTTGTCTTTCGGGATCGGCTCGAAATTTTCCTGTGAGTAAGAGCTATTTGATAAAAAAAGAATAGATATGAAGAAAAGTATTAAATAATATTTCATATTATGGGATCTAATAACTGGTTTACAATACAATTCAACTAAAATATCGAAAATTAGCACAACTAAATAATATAATCGTGGGCAGGTGATTAAATATTCCTGAAGTAACATCTGGTCCGTTTATTTAATTTGTTTTTAATCTGCTTTTGTTATATTGTATATGATTTTAAATTAATTAGCAAACACAAATGATAATAGATAAACTGGAAAATGCAGAGTTGTATTTCAAAATTAATAAAAGAGTTGCAATTGCCCTGGAGTATTTGAAATCTGCGGACTTTGAAAGTATTGAAACCGGAAGGCATAATATCGACGGCGATAATATTTATGCATTAATTAATGATTACAAAACTAAAAATAAAACAGAGGCAAAGTTAGAATCGCACAGGAAATACATCGACGTTCAGTATGTTTCAAGCGGCAGCGAGCTTATGGGTTACGCCATGTTGAACGGACAGGACCCCTGGCAGGAATATGATGAAGAAAAAGATTATTTATTGTATAATGACGAACCATCATTCATATCATTTAGTGAAAGTATGTTTGCTATCCTCTTCCCTGACGATTTACATATGCCCGGTATAGCGGTGGATGCACCCATAGAAGTGCGAAAGATTGTTGTAAAAGTTAAGATATAGTACACTCAAGTATCTGTCTTTTGTTACTTTCTAAATAATAATGTATATGTATAGGTTTTTCAGTTAACCGGTAAAAGTCTGTTAATATAGAAATAAATACCCTTTTTTGTATCGGTTGGAATGTTATCTTAGAACTGACCGTAGTTAATATCTTCCAGAAATTAGTAACTAGTCTTTTTAAGAAATACTTGTTCCACGTAAGTTTACCAACCAACATATAATCCATTCGAATTTTATCAGAAGTAATTTTATCAGTGGTAATTCCATCAATTTACTGCATAAGGAATAATATGAATCAAGATATAGCACAATCAAAAAACATTAAAGACCGGGTATTGGTAAAAGAGCCTGGCGTCAGTTCAATACATTTAAATGGCTCAAAAACAGCGCTATCAAAAAATATTAATGACCTGGTGGTTGTTAAAGACCCGGGTATCAGCTCACGGTATAAAAATGGCGTGAAAATCCCAATTACAACTTTTATCGAAGACTATATGTATGGGCGTGTTGATGTAAAATGCGATATTCAGAAACTGTTTCAGGACCGCATGCACTTTTTTAATTACAGGTTTGTGGGCCATCATTTAAAATTTTTATTTGCTAAGTTCATTCCGTCTGTAACTATCCATTCGAAGAAGCAGGATGAACGTATCGTCAGGGACCATTATGACCGGGGCAATGATTTCTTCGGCTCATTCTTAGGCGATAGAATGATTTATACTTCAGCATATTTCAGAACAGGCCTTGAGGACCTGGAAACGGCTCAGGACCAGAAGCTTGATCGTGTCTGCAAAAAATTACAGCTAAAAAAAGGAGACCGACTGCTCGATATTGGCTGCGGATGGGGAACGCTGGCGGCGCATTCGGCAAAATATTACGGTTCAGATTCGACGGGAATTACCATCGCACAATCGGGCGCCGATTATGCAAATGCGCAAATAGAGCGCTGGGGTGTGAAAGACAGGGCAAGGGTCAACCGTATGGATTACCGCAGTATCCCTGACGATAAGTATGATAAGATCTCGTGTCTGGAGATGGCAGAGCATGTTGGCGTGAAGTACTTCACAAAATTTATGAAACAGATTGCCGGGCTTCTTAAAGACGACGGCATATTCTTTTTACAGATAGCCGGTTTGCGTGCTGGGTATCACCAGGAGTCGCTCGCATGGGGCTTATTTATGAGCGAATATATTTTTCCGGGCGCTGATGCAAGTATGCCGCTCTCATTCGTTGTCAAACGGCTGGAAAAAGCAGGCTTCGAAATTCACAGCGTCGAAAATATCGGTATTCATTATTCGCGTACAATACAGCTTTGGTACTATAACTGGCAGAGCCATAAAGAGGAAGTGCTGAAGAAATACGGCGAGTTCTGGTTCCGCTGCTGGGAAATTTTCCTGGCATGGTCGGTAGATATTGCAAAGCAGGG
>CAZMRG010000120.1:0-3624 GCA_964568655.1 uncultured Ignavibacteriales bacterium
AGCCCGGGCTCGAAAAATTTCCAGAACTGGTAAAGCGTGTATGGAATGCTGAGCATAAATCCGCATGCAATAACCACTTTCATGTAAACTATCATCTGCCCGTAAGGCTTCAGGTTGATTAGCTTCATAGGCGGGCTGGTTTTCAGAGCCGGCGCAAGAAGGAACTGGTTCATTAACCAATCGGCAAATATGCCGCATATTATCGAGCCAATTATTATCCCAATCAGAGCTTTAATGATGCGCCATCTCAATTCCTCAAGGTGCTCGAGGAACGTCATCTCGCCTTCTTCGGGTTCCTGTCCTTCTTTTGCTTTTTCTTCTTCAGCCATCTATCAGGTTCTTACCATGTAAACAGCTCGGGATACAATGGATGTTCCGAAGTAATATCAGCTACGCGCTGCTTAACATCGCTTCTTACTTTTTCATCATCCGGCTTCGAGATAACGTCGTTGATCATCTCGGCGATCCTTTCCATATCCTTTTCTTTCATACCCCTTGTTGTTAAAGCTGGGGAGCCAAGCCTGATACCGCTTGTGATGAGCGGACTCTTATCATCAAACGGCACTGCGTTCTTGTTGCAGGTAATACCTACTTCATCCAGCAGCTCCTGGGCTTTCTTTCCTGTGAAGTCTTTGTTCCTCAGGTCGATCAGCATTAAATGATTATCTGTTCCGCCTGAGATAATTTTGAATCCATAACCTGTGAGCTTGTTTGCAAGCGCCTTTGCGTTCTTAATAACCTGCTCTGCGTACGTCTTGAAATTCTCTTCAAGCGCCTCTTTGAATGCGACGGCTTTCGCTGCTATCACATGCATCAGCGGGCCGCCCTGAACTCCCGGTATAACCATCGAGTCGATAAGCTCGCTCATCATTTTTATCCTGCCTGACTTTGCCGCCTTCAGTCCAAACGGATTTTCAAAATCCTGGCCCATCAAAATTATTCCGCCTCTCGGGCCGCGTAATGTTTTATGCGTTGTGGATGTAACTACATGGCAGTATGGAACTGGATCGTTCAGCAGGCCTTTTGCTATAAGTCCCGCGGGATGCGCTATATCAGCCAGTAAAAATGCGCCGACGCTATCGGCAATTTCCCTGAATCTCTGGTAATCTATATTTCTGGAGTAAGCGCTGGCGCCTACAGTGATCATCTTCGGTTTTTCTTTCTTTGCAACTTCAGCTATCAGGTCGTAGTCAAGCATTTCCGTCTTCGGATTTATACCGTATTGCGTGAAGTTATATAGTTGCCCTGAGAAGTTTACCGGCGAGCCGTGGGTCAAATGGCCGCCGTGAGAGAGGTCCATGCCCAGAACTTTATCGCCCGGTTTAACAAGCACAAAGTACACAGCCATGTTTGCCTGCGAGCCTGAGTGCGGCTGCACATTCGCGTACGCAGCATGGAACAGTTCTTTCACCCTGTCCCTGGCTAAGTTTTCAGCCTGGTCAACAAACTCACATCCGCCGTAGTACCGCTTGCCCGGGTAACCTTCCGCATATTTATTTGTCATGACGGAGCCCGTCGCTTCCATAACTTCGATGCTTGTAAAGTTTTCCGAAGCGATCATTTCGAGCTTGTCGTTCTGGCGAATTAATTCATTTCTTATCGCGTTGTATATCTGCGGGTCGTATTCCTGTAGTAATGACATTTTGTTTATAATTATTATTTAGGATTTTTATTGAAGATATGTTATTTATAATTCACCGCCTTTAGCGCATTAAGGAATCTGCATAGGCAGTCCGGATAATTATTTCAAATTTAAAATTTCGTTTTAAAAATACTAGTTGCCTTCTGATGATTTCAAAAACCAAAGCTCGCCGATATTTACACTGGCGCCGAGTTTAAATACATTTTCCATTATAAGCCCGTCGGCGGTCTTTCCTCTTCTCTGGTACCCGAACGTGAAGTCAAGCGAATTGAACCTTCCCACCGGAAGAGATAGCCCGGCGCTTGCTCCCAACGAGTTTATATTCTGCCCGTTCACTTTCAGGTAATCCATTGTATAGTTGCCGCCTAAACGGTATGACATTCTTTTATAATACGGATCGTCAAACTTTTTAGACGGGGTATATTCAAAACCAATCCCTCCGCGGAAATTATTTTTTATTTCATCGGGATGTACGCCGTAATATGTGTAGCTGTTCCAGTTCTGCATGTAAACGTCTGCCGCTACAATAAACTTATCATTAAACTCATTTGAAATTCCGATTCCCAAAGCCCATGGCATTTTAATTTTCCCGGTGGTTACAGTGACCGAATCGGTCTGCGTGCTCTTTTTGAAATTGCCCGTTAAGGTTGAATTAATTGTAAACGGCGATGAGAAGCTGACGCCAAGCGTCATACGGTCCAGCTTTTTGTTTTTGAAGATCTTTCCGAAGCCGTGGAATATCAATCCTGAATTTAAATAGAAACCGCTAAGTTCGTCCGATAGGTTGTTCTTTGCTCCTGTCAGCTGGGGATCGCCAAAATCAATTTCAGTGCTCTTGGATAATGTTCCGTAAGCGTAATTGAACTGGAGCCCAAAGCTAAAATATTTGAAAATGAGATATGAAAATCCGAGTGATATTCTTTTTAGTCCCCCGTTGCCGCTGTATAGCTGCGTGTAGTCTTCTCCCAGCGAATTGCCCGAAAACTTAGTATCGTAGTTAACCGTGCTGTAGTTATGCATAGCAAGATCAAAGATCCAGCCGTTGCTTTCATTCAGAGGAATTGCCAGGTCGAACGTTTCAAAACCGCCGAAATTTCTGCCTGACGTGCTTGAGCCGTCAGTCGCGTTTATCCGGCCCATATCTATTTTAGTGGTGAATCTTGTATTAGGTATTTGGGTCCATGTAGCGGGATTGACCGAATTAGAATACTTGCCGTATAACGCGATGCCCATTATCCCCATGCCATCTGTGCGCGTGCTTGTGGAATAATTCAGCTCCCCGATCCCGAAGATAGAATACAGCGAGCCGCCGTTCTTATCAATTATCTGGGCAAACAGAGAACCGGTTGAAAACAAAATAATAGCCGGAAGTATTAAATATTTTTTCATTTTCATTTATGAGTTATCCTCGGCGTATATTTTATAACAACGTGCGGCCTCTTCGTGCGGTCTGAAGCGTTTACATTGAAAAATGAATACTCGTCAAGATCAAATGTGTAGTTATGCGGGGCTATCTGAAGCCCGAAGTTAGCCTGCCCGTCAAGCCATCTTTGGAACGGCGTAGGCTGCTGGTTGCTGACCAGCCTCACAATATATTGGTTGCCGCTTTGATAAGTTGAATATGCATATCCTGAAGTTGAATGTAAAGTATCATTCACATATAACAGGTCAACATACCTGGACGACGACGTTGAAAGTTTTGTATCCGCAGAATCGATAGTCAAATAAAACAGCACATCGTTAATTGTAGCGGTGCTTGGTATATGGCTTAAGTCAAACTTCATTATCTGAACGTAACCGATGCCGGCCTGCATAGAAAATGTTTCGTTGCCCTGCGTCAGCGGCCCATCGACAAGGGAAACTGATTTGGCATCCTCTGTTACGATTGTATCGTTAACTCCGTACTTAGTTAATATTATCTTCAGGCTTGGTTTAACGCCTGCTGAAACCTCTGTAAACTGTGTTGAAAAAAATCCTTTTAT
>CAZMRG010000120.1:3634-9587 GCA_964568655.1 uncultured Ignavibacteriales bacterium
ACATTTGAACCGCCGTTGGGGCTAAGCGCTATGCCATAATTCTTGCCGGGGTAATTTGTATCCGCTGCATATTCAAGCCAGTCTTTTACCATGCTTGTATTCAGGTTGATTGATATCTGCTGCGAATCGGCCGTCAGGAACCCCGTATAATTTCCCTGTGAAACAGTTCCGAATGAATTTGCGTTTACTGAATCAAGAGTGATGGTAGTATAGCTTAACGGCTGCTGCACTTTAAAAATATCAAAGCCGATCTGACCAAGCGAGTCGGCGCTTGTATACGGATAATAATAATTTTCATAGCTCAAAGTAAGCGTCGCCGATATAATTGTTGCGCTGTCGAAATCGGGAGAGAAGTTATCAAATCTTAACAATGCCTTTGAATTGTATGAGCCGGAATTTCCGACCAGCATATACGGAGAGCCGGAGGTATTTGTTCTCTTCCTCACATTGGTTGAGGTGATAAGCATGGTATCTATATACGAATCAAATATTCTGACGCCGGTAGTATCGCCGGGCAAAATAAACTTAAGCCCCAGCGATGACGGGTTGTCTGCGCAGCTTTCAGTCAATAGAGGGATGATGACAATAGATAGAATGGAAAGAATGAACCAGAAATATTTTTTATTATTCACTTTTGAGCTTTAGATTAATAAACCGCAATAGAATAGAATTGATTCCAAATTCTTAATTTTCATCGTTTTTCTCAACAAATCCTATCGCATCTAATAAATTATCAGCAATAAAGTCAATTTTTAGTTTTTCATCAAGACATTTCCGATATGCCACTTTACCGTATCCGGTCATAACCAGTATGTTTTTCAAACCCGCGTTTTCACCGGTTTTTATGTCGCTGTATGCATCGCCGATCATATATGAAGCTCCAAGGTCTATGTTGTGCTTTTCTTTAGCCAGCAATATCATTCCGGTTCCGGGTTTTCTCATCGGGCTGTCTTTTTTAAACTTTTCTACAACGCCCTGGGTGTGATAAGGTGAATAAAATAAATCATCAACTATCGCTCCTGAGTTTTGGAGCTTCAGCAATTCGTACATCCTGTTATTGATTTTGGCTAACTCATCTTCAGTGAGCCAGCCGCGGGCAAGGGCAGATTGATTTGTAATTACTATTATTTTGTATCCTAATTTTCTTGCTCTGGCAAGCGCTTCGGCCGAGCCTTCGATAAGACTGACCTGTTCAACTTTTGTTAAGTAACCCAGCTCTTCAGGTTTATCAGGATCGGGGCCTTCAACTTCTTTTACTATTGTGCCGTCCCTGTCAAGAAAAATAGCTTTCGAAATCCGGTTTTCCACTATATCAATATAATAAGCTCAGGTTTGTGATTTGCGCCTAATAAAATAACTAGCCTTTTTTTATTAATGATTTATAGAGGTCAACATATTTCTTAGCCGAGACAACCCACGAATAATCGTAAGCCATTGCGGCTCTTATAAGCTTTATCCACTCTTCGCGGTTCTGGTAAAGTTTCAGCGCGCGTTTTATGGCTTTCAAAAATTCGCCTGCGTCGTACTTTTCAAACACAAACCCGTTTCCTTTGCCGCCCTTATATTCTGTTACTGTATCTGCAAGCCCGCCCGTCTTTCTGACAACGGGAATGGTCCCGTACCTTAGGCTGTACATCTGGTTCAGCCCGCACGGCTCATACTTCGAGGGCATGAGGAATATATCGCTGCCGGCTTCGATGAGATGCGCCACTTCTTCGGAGAACCCGAAATGCAATCCCATCTTATCTTTGAATTTCTTTTTGTGCGCTTCAAATTTCTTCTGGTAGTTCTTATCGCCAGCTCCGAGTAAAATAAGCTGGACGTTTTCTTTCAACAGGTCTTTTATGATCTTTTCTATCAGGTCAAATCCTTTTTGATCGGTCATGCGCGAAATAATTCCGAGAACCGGAACTTCGGCGTTGTATTCTAACCCGAATTGTTTCAGCAAAGATTTTTTGTTCTCGCGTTTCAGCGGCAGCTCTTTTGAACTGTACCTGAACGGGATGATAGAATCTTTCTCGGGATTCCAAACTGTGTAATCTACTCCGTTGAGTATTCCGTAGAGATCTTTTTTTCTTTTCTTCAGAATTCCTTCGAAGCCCATTCCGTATTCATGGGTTGTGCAGATCTCATCGGCATACGTTTGGCTGACAGTTGTGATGATATCGGAATAGTTCAATCCTGTTTTCAGGAAGCTGAACTGTTTGTAATACTCTACAAGCTCTTCGTTGAATATGCTTTCGGGTAAACCGCTTTTCTGAAATGACGTATGGGGGAACAATCCCTGGAACGCAATATTATGAATTGTGAAAACAGTTTTAACCGCGTTAAGCAGCGGGTCTTTACTGTAAATTGTTTTTAAGTAAGCGGGTATCAAACCTGTCTGCCAGTCGTTGCAGTGAATTATATCAGGCTGCCAGCCGAGAAGTCCCAGCACCTGTACTACAGCGCGGTTATAAAATATAAAACGTTCATCGTTATCCGGATAGTCTTTGCCGGTTTTTGTATCTAAGTAAGGACTGTCTTTTCCGAAATATTCTTCATTTTCTATCAGGAAAACCTGTACTTTTCCTTTGGGTGAGACTATAAATGATGATTTTATGTTGCAAATGGCTATTTTATCGCCGATAGGAACTTCAATGTTTGTTAAACGCTTGATTTCATATATTCTTAGCCTTCTTTCGTCTAAAGGTCCGTATTTTGGGGTTATTATTCTGACAGCGTGGCCGAGCGCGCTAAGTTCCTGTGGCAGTGAGTTTGATACATCAGCTAGTCCGCCTGTTTTTGAGTAAGGGGTCACTTCGCTGGTACAAAATAGTATATTTAAGCCTTTTGTCATTTATTCTTTTTATTTTCGTGGAATTTACAAAAATATTAAAATCTGCTTTTAACTGCAATGAAATAAGAAGCGTATAAATTAACCAAAAAACTTAGAAATTAGCTTTAAACGCTTCTAAACGCCAGGTATTAAGACCTTTGGTTGGGGATAATGGTGATAGGAGATAAGATCTGATATAACGCATGGAACAAATAAGTAGTACGCAACTTCAATAAATTTGCATATTACAATCTGCCCGGAAAATCCATAAATTCAGGTCAGGCGTTTACGGGGATGACCTCAGAGTATTTCGGGTAATACAATTTACTTTTTATGAAAGCTGCGATATCATCAGGGCGTTCAACTCTTGCCAGGCCTTTATCAAAAACCAGTTCAGCTACTTTTATCGCGACATTAACCGATACATTCAATATGTCAGATATTGTCGGGAATACAAGACCGGTCTGAAACATTTCATCAGTCACCTGTTCGCTCAAAGCTTCGGCTGCGCAGATGAACATTTCATCTGTAACGCGTTTCGCTTCGGTTGCGATTATTGCCATACCGACTGCCGGGAAGATAAACACATTGTTTCCCTGCCCGGGGATAATTTGCTTTCCGTCAATTTCAACTGGGTCAAACGGACTTCCGCTTGCGAAGATAGCTTTACCTTTGCTCCATGTATATGCTTCAACCGCCGTGCACTCGGAATGGCTTGTTGGATTTGAACACGGAAATATTATGGGGCGTGCGTTGATCTTACACATCTCTTCGACAACATCTTTATTGAACGCTCCGCCGATAGTGCTCACGCCGATAATCGCAGTCGGTTTCAGTTCGTTTATAGCAGTTAAGAAATCCGAAATCGGCGCATGTTCATGCGCGTAAATTCTTTTGTAATCTTCAAGGTCGTTCCTTGATTTAACAACAAGCCCGTTGCGGTTAAACAGCCAGCATCTTTCGGATGCTTCGGCTTCGCTGAGTCCCTGTTGTTTTAATATCTCTATCAATAGCCCGGCAATACCTGTTGCGGCTGAGCCAGCGCCAAGGAATAAGAACTTCTGGTCGGCCAGCGGCTTGCCTGTATGCTTGCATGCGGTTAACAAGCCTGCGGTTACTACGCTTGCGGTGCCCTGTATATCGTCGTTAAACGTGCATATCTTATCGCGGTATTTTTCTAAGATGCAAACTGCATCCGGTCCGGCAAAATCTTCCCACTGTATAAGTATCTTCGGGAACACCTCTATCATTGCGCTGACGAACTCATCGATAAAATCAAAATACTCTTTTCCGCGGATGCGCTTAATTCTTAAGCCGGGATAAAGCGGGTCCTCACGGAACGCTTCGTTATTTGTGCCGACGTCAAGAACAATAGGCAAAGTAGAATCAGGATGAACTCCCGCGCACGCCGTGTATAAAGCAAGTTTGCCGATAGGTATGCCGATGCCGCACACGCCAAGATCGCCGAGTCCGAGAATTCTATCGCCGTCGGTGACAACTGCGATGCGAACATCTTTCTCGTGCCAGTTGCGAAGTACGTTGCGGATATTATTTTTTTCCCTGATTGAAATATACAAGCCGCGGGGTCTGCGTATAATATGCCCGAATTTCTGGCATGCTTCGCCGACTGTCGGAGTATATATAAGCGGAAGATATTTCGCCGGGTCGTCCATCACGGCGCGGAAGAACAAAGTTTGGTTGTTATCCAGCATTTGCGTGAGGTAGACGTATTTATTTATCGCTTCTTTAAAATGGTCCACCTGCTCATGCACTCTGAACACCTGCGTTTCGATGCTTTCTATTTCATCGGGAAGCAGGCCATGGAGTCCGTACTTATCGCGTTCTTCTGCCGTAAATGCTGTGCCTTTGTTAAACCTTGGGTCGTGGAGGATTTCGTATCCTGTCTTTTTCATATCAAGCCTTCGTGCCCTTTTCATAAGATTTAGTCTCAGATAATATTGGGCGTTCTTATTCTAAAAATATAGGTTTCCTCACTCGTAAGTAATACACACAAAGATAACCATTTGAAATTTGCGCATCAATGAATAAAGATGTGAGAGGGCAGACGTGAAAACGGTAAACGGAAGAAAGAAAAAGGATGAAAACCGAATATAAACATCTAAATAAACATATCTTTAAGGCAGATAACATTAATTTGGTTATTATAGTTAACTGGGTTATCAACCGTCAAACCGCTTGCAGCTGTCAGATGTATAGAATGTTAATTTGGTTAAATAAGTTTAACCATCAGGAATAGAAAATTAATTATAATCTTAGATTAAAAGTTATGGGCTAAAGCCCGATTTTCTATTAATCCTTATCCCCCGACCTGAAGGTCGGGGCAATTGAAAAAACCAGGATCAAACAAAACTGGTTTACCCATCTCTGTATGAATCTTGAATTTTCTTTTTTTCTTTTTTAATTCGTAATTCTCAAATCGTAATTCTCAATTTGTAAGTAAAATCTCATAACGTTATACCGCTAACTATATCAGGCGCTGTTTGCTGTATTTTATGTATTTGACATAAACTTCACTTAACTTATCTTTACCTGATATTTTATCTAACTAATTAAATTTCATGAAAAAGTATATAGTTTCCGTTTTTGTTCTTGTCATTATTGCAGCGGCGGCGTTTTCGTTCAGAAATACCGGCGAAAAGTACGGCCCGCATCTCACTTCCGTATTGGATAACACAACCGAAAAAAGTTTTGTAGTATTTGTGTACCTTGCCGATAAAGGCCCGGGCGCTCAAAGCAAATTATCAAGCCCGCTTCAGCTGGTAACGCAAAGGTCGTTAGACAGAAGGCAGAAAGTAAAAAGCCCCGATAAGATTGTTGATATGACCGACGTTCCCGTTTACCAGCCATATACTGATATGATTTCAGGGAAAGTTCTTAAAGTAAGGCAGCAGATAAAATGGTTTAACGCGCTCAGCGTTGAAGTTACAAAAGAACAGATAGAAGATCTGGCAAAACTCTCTTTTGTAAGCCAGATAGAGCTTGTGGACAGGTTCTATAAGAATCGCGATAACGTTGAAAACACAGCGCAGAATAATCCCGTTGTGCCTGAGACGCCGAAGAAAGATAATATAGAAACAGATTCATTGAACTACGGAACAAATGCATTTAACCAGA
>CAZMRG010000121.1:0-9584 GCA_964568655.1 uncultured Ignavibacteriales bacterium
TGTAAATGCAGATGAATATGAGCTTGTTCCTGCCACGTTCTTAGCGTTTACTCTCCACCAATAGAATGTTAACGGAGATAAACCTGATACAGTTCTTGTAGAATCTGTAAGCGTCGTGTCAGTCAATATTACGTTGGTGAATGCCACATCAGTTGCAACTTGCACTCCATAGCCGGTAGCGCCTGTTGACTTGTACCAAACGAGTAGTGTTGACAGTGTCTGACCTGTTGCATTGTTCGCCGGGCTAAACAGAGTCGGCGCCACTGGCGGCAGAACTGTCAGCGTGTTGAAGTAGAATACCTGGCTCCATCCGCCGATCGTAGTTCCGAATTTTCCGTTAACTCTCCACCAGTATCTGGTGTTAACAGCAAGACCCGAAATCGCTTTGGTTGAATCTGTAAGCGTCGAGTCGTTCACTATTATTGTGTTAAACAGAGAGTCGGTAGCAACTTGTACCCTGTAATTAGTCGCCAGCGGTGATTTAGCCCAAACCAATGTAAGCGCCTGCGCCTGGTTTATAGCTGCGTTGACCGGAGTTAATGGTTTTTCTGCGGGGTAAACCGCATCCGTTAGAGTAACTACAGTTGGCGCTGCGAGTTTGAACAGGCCGCGTGTCTTTACAGTTAATGGAGCTGCGCTATTATCGCTCTGCAGTGTAATAGCGCCCCTTGGATAGCTCATCCAGTAATTGTAATCGTTCTTGGCCATTAATACATTTGTGGCCGGCGAAGTTATACTGTATGTTTCATTATCCCCGTATAGTATAGTTGCGTCATATGTCGTGCCGCTGAAGCTACCGGTCGGTGTAAATGTCCAGTACGAATTTGACGTCGCGTTTGGAGTTGTAACATTCGGAGCTGACGGGTTTACGCCTGAATAGTAATTTACTGCTACTGCTGTCGGGTAAGCTCCGCCTGTCCCCCAGTTTATAACTGCTATCGATCTTCCGAATAATGTATATGTTGATGTTACTCCGCTTCCCGGCGCGTTATCAACCGTTGCAACGGGGTTACCCGGAGGCGTTGCCGCAAATTCCATTGCGCCAACATCCGTGCATCCGCCCTGTATAGTTGTTACACGCGCGGTACCGAAGTAATCAATGTTCTGTCCGGCAATTGCAATACCCTTGCCTGAAACCAGCCATGCAGCAGCGTTTCCTGTTAATATTGACAGGTTGCCCGTGCTTACGCTTGTCAGAAGGTTTGCCGGGGCTACTGTTGTTGAGTTTGTTTCCCAAGACTGGTTGTCGCCGGATGAAATTGTTCTCCATCCCGCCATTGTCTGGGCATTGCCTGCGCCCCACTCGCCAACTGCATTATCGTTTGCAGTTAAGTAAACGTTGTAGTTAGCTGAATTAACAGGCCATCCTTCTATCAGCGACCCTTCATTGCTGATGCAATAATGATTCAGCGTTCCGCCGGTTCTTGCATTAACGAATAAGTTATTGACTAAAGAAACCCTTCCGTTAGCAGTTCTCATGAAATCAGCGGAATTATAAGTGGATGCGCCAGGCTGAGCGCCGCCAATGTAAAAAGTATTATAATAGAAATTACACATACCGTTCCATTGATTTCCGGTAAAATAAATGCCGGCAAGCTGACATCCGTTTGTCGAATTCGCATTATCATTTTTGCCCTTCACCGTTTTGTTTTTCAAACCGAATTCCGGGCTGTGTTCATCTACTAATCCCATTACAGGATTTCTTTCTGCGACAACCTGTTTTAGTATTGAGCTTTCATCCTTTTGAATTACTGAAAGATTAACAGGTGGATTTTTCACCATTACCTGTTTGAAAGGTTTTTCCTGTTCAGTAAGTTTCAAAGGCGAATCACTCGCGTCGCCGTTTGTTAAGCTTATCATATTATTTGTAACATTATAGCTTGTATAACCCTGAACGTTTATGCCAAGCACAAGGGCTCCGGCTCCGGTTCCAAGCATCTTGAAGTCATACATTTTATTCTGCGATACTGTTCCCCCGTTATAGTAACCTCCGGCAAGTATACCGCCTATCAGCTGTGCGCCGGTAGTTCCAAGGCTATAAAGCGAGTAGATTGTGTTCTGTGAAAAGATGTTAGACCCGTATCCTGCGCTGAAAATCCCGCCAACTGCGAATGAAGCAATTGCGATATTCTCATTCACGCTCAGGTTTCTAACTGTGTTTCCTGTAAACGTATTAACAGCATTTGCAGCCGTATTGTACTGTATGCCATAAACTGAACACAAGTAAAGCGAATTTGTATTCAGCGAAGTCAAATTGGCGACTGTATTGTTTGTAACGTTATTAACAGTACCCGCCCCGTTTAGAATATAAAATCCTCTGAGAGCGTGACCATCGACAAGATTTGTGCACTGAATTGAGTTTGCCGTTGTTTGGCTGCCGATCAGGTTATTGGTCATTGTGTAAATTTGGCCGGCCAAAGTATTGCTCCAATATACACCGGCGTATAAGCTGCCTGATCCTGTTGAGTTCCCGCCAATTGTTATACTGCCAATTGTGTTATTCATCACGCTTCCGAAACCGGCGTGATATATCATCGCAATAGTGAATGTGCTTGCAGTTGTGTTCATGGTTAATGTAATGGAACCTGTCCCGGTACCTGAACCAATTGTGTTTCCGGCAATATTACCTATATTCACATAACCTGTGCCTGCCCATATTGCTCTGAAGAAGTTCATTGTGCTTGCACCTGTATAAGTGAGGTTAATATTCTGGATAGTATTATTCTGTACGCTTGACGGAACCAGGTTGCCCACGAACAAATAAATGCCATAGACGCTATAAGCGCCTGCGCCTGAGTACGTCATAGCTGTGCCGGCGCAGAGCGGCGCGCTTCCGCCAAAGTAATTATTCGTTACAATTATATCATTTTCTGTTGACGTATTTGCGAATGCGCCTATAAAGGTCGATGCATTAGCGGGAGCTCTTGATGTTGTCTGGTAGAAGCTGTTACCGCTTATTGTCCAGTCTGAACATCCGGCATTTAAATATACGCCTGCGGTAAACGCCCCGCCATCATAATAATAGTTATATATGTTACAGTTTATTACCGAACAGTAATTATTATAAGTAGCAAGCGTAGTAGTTGAACCGTTGCCGAAAATCGCGTTTGCCGGTGTGCCGGCTACGTCGCTTCTATCGC
Source organism: uncultured Ignavibacteriales bacterium (assembly GCA_964568655.1). GTDB lineage: Bacteria > Bacteroidota > Ignavibacteria > Tepidaquicellales > OLB5 > CAWFKW01. The sequence continues at coordinate 3,141 of CAZMRG010000121.1, forward strand.
GGATATCACAGCTGTTCACACAGATGCTGTCGTTACCGTTTACACCGGTTGTAGTGCCAATATAGATTGTTCCGCTTAATGTGCCGGTATTATTGCTTTCAACATAACAGTTTTTCAGAGTATCCATGCCGGCCTCATTCTGGTACTGGATCGTCGGGGTTGTCCCGTAATAGTTCCTGAATGTCAGGTACTTAGCGCCTAATCCGCCGTTACCGTCTATGGTAACTCTTCTTGAACCGTTGAATCTTATCATCGCCTGCGCAACGCTTCCCGAAATAGTTTTCATTGAAGCGGTAGCCGGAACTATTGTAATTTTGTACCCACCCGGACCCGATTCATTTGTCAGGTTAAGAGCGTTTGTTCCGTCTTCAGTCATGTCTGAAGTTATGCTGATAGTAATATTTCCTGTAATTGTTCCGGCGTTAATAGCGGAGAATATTCCGCCTACGCCTGTCAGCGAAGTATAAGCCTGTGCTGTTCCCACGCTGTAGACTCCGGAGAAAGTAGCTGTGCCGATTGTGTAACTTAAAGTGTTTGAAATAGGCGCTGCTCCGCTGGTTAATCCAACTGTGGTTGGAATAACGGTAAATGAAGCCTGGTTCCAGTTAACGTTTGGTGTAGATGCTAAGTCTTGCGCTATTACAAAATAATTTACAATCTGGCCGGCAATAACTCCTGTGCCGCCGTTTAATAATGCGTAATTAATCGTGAAATCGAACGGAGAAGTCGCCCCGTTTGATTCAACATATTTCCATCCGTCAGTTCCGCTGGTATTATCATTAATAACATTTCCGTCTGTTGAGCGTTTGTAATAACATCTTGGCTTTGTGCCGGTTGTTACGTTAACTCCTGACGGGTCTGTAATTATTACGTTGTTGAACGTGCGGTTTGCAGTTCCGCCGATGCCAAGGGCCGTGTAGCTGATTAACGGGCCTGCAACGTCTCCGTGCAATCCGCCGAATTCATTCGCGCCGATATCAGGTGCGGTGGGCGTGAAACCGCCAACCGGGTAACCTGAATTAGGATACCTTGCGGTTCCGAATGCATCAGAAGTGATGTTCAGTATCGCCGGCGGAATGGACGACGTAGATATTACCTGACCGCCGCTTTCGAGCTGTGTCGCGGTTGATGGAGAAATCCTCAGGTCATAAGGAGCAGTCGTTCCGTTTACAAACGGAGGAAGCTCTGTTGCTGAGGCGCCGTCTTTTGGCGTCATAAAAGTCTTGTATGCTGCCAGCGTCTGCAGCAAATTTGTTCCGTCATAATAGATCAATTTATTTGCCGCCGGCGTTCCTGCCCAGAAGCAATTATTATTTGAATTGACGCTGTATGTAGTTGTTATTGAAGACGACCTGTCATAAGCGATTGTGTTGCCTCCAGTCGGACCCGGAGTCGAAACATTAACGACCGCATTGTTTCTAAGGTCAACTGTGGGGCCTGTGCTTGCATAAATACCGGTCGAACCAAAAGTTGTAGCTGATGTGCTGGTTGCTTTCAGGTATATAGTATTGAAGTAAGCGTTAACAAACGTACCGCTTGAAATATAAAGGCCTGTAAGCGCAGGCGCAACGCTTGTGCTTGCAGGAGCAGTAAGATCGGAAACAAAGTTGTTGTAAACGTTTACAACTGTACCAGCTCCGATAAAAATTCCATAAACGCTTGGAGAAGTATATGTGTTTGAGCTAAGTCCGAGAACTCTGTTTCTGAAAATGTTGACGGGGTTTCCATTGCTTGAATAGATTCCGTAAATTGTGCTTCCCGGGCTAATTATGTTAAACACGGAGTCCTGGGAGATATTTTCCTGCGTTGTTGTTGAGCTTGATGCTCCGTAAATGCCATATATAGTTGAAATACCGCCGTTGGTGAAATTACCGACTTTGTTGCCGTTAATGTTCAGATAGTTCGGAGGCGAACTTGCCTGATAAATACCATACATTGCCGTTGCGGCAATACTGTTAAACCCTGTGATGGTATTATTGTTTATATTCAAAGTGCCCTGCGGCGTTGAGCCCTGGTAAATGCCAAAAATACTGCCCGCGCCTGTAGCCGTATATTTTTGCAGGTTTGTTATCGTATTGTTAGTGATATTAACAGTGGAGCCGAATGCCGGGCTTGCGCTGTAATACATGCCGTAAATTGTTCCCGCGCCGGAACTGAAATTGTTGTTTACAGTATTGTAGCTGAAATCGTTTGAAGCGGCTGCGGTGGATGTATTATACATACAGTAGTAACTGTGCGCGCCTGTAGTAGGCATCACGTTATTTGCAACCACGTTGCTATCCATCGAAGAATTGATAAGGCCTATGCTGTAGTAAAGGCCGTACGATGTGGAAGCGGCCGTTGTGCCGCAAATAGTATCATTTACAATTCTGTTGCCGCTGAATACCACGTTATTAGAAGCTCCCGGGCAATAGAAATTATAAGGAGTATAACAACTTGTCCCTAAAACTACGTTTGCCGAATCCAGGTTATTTGAAATATTTACTGAATTGGAGCTGTAACTATACAGATAATAGTGATAATCTGTGCCTGTGGATGTACCTGCTACGCCCAAATGATTGTTAAAAACCTTATTCCCGGTTATTGTAATATTAGTTCTGTATAACTGGCTTCCTGAAGCGCAGTAGTTATACAGATAATAGTTTGTTGTTGAAGTTGACGGGTTTACAAAATCTTTAACTACATTATTAGAAACATTGTCATTGTTGCCGTAATAACAGTAATTATATATCCCATATAAATAACCGGTGGAACCGGTCGTATCAACCAATGTAATCGTATCGCCTATTATTGTGCTGTTTCCGTTATCATAATAATGGTAGTTATAAATACCATACATATAATAGTTGGTGTTAATGCCGCCCCTGCTGTTTATATACGTATTATTGCAGGTAAAGTTAGACTGGTAATATGCGTATACACCATAACCAAATGATGATGAAGATGCGAAATTTGTAACGCTGCTTCTGCCTGAACCGCTTGTATTAATAATATTGTCATGATCTTCAAGCGTAAACGGGAATGTGCCGTCAGTGCTGCTGTTAAGATAAAACCCATTTTGAGAATTTGTTATATTAACATTTATGAAACTATTGTTGCCGCTTGTTCCTGCAGGAGTTGTTGGAATTGTTGTAGTTCCGGCAAGATTCATATAATTGCTGTAAATACCGCTTGTAAGATAGTTAGTCTTATTCAGAGTTATGTTACAGTTTTTGATTGAATTAAAGTTGTCTCCATGAGTAGCATCCGGCCTCAATAAAGCGTATCCCCATTCCATCTGTGTGGTTTGAGTTACATTTGCCGCGCTTTCCTGAAGGTCAATACCGTCAAATGTAATGTAATTTACTCCATAGAATTTTATTATGCCGTCATATAAGCCTGTTCCAACGCCGGCTGTAATCAGCGGATTTGCGCCGGAGCCGCTTTTTCTGAATGTTACTGTGTTGACAGCTGTTCCTGTTCCGGTTATTACTAAGTTTGCGGCAGTTTCAGTATAGCCCGCAGCTACGTTAAAAACTACCGGACAAGTAACAGGAATTGTATTCAATGCATTAATAGCCGCGGCTATGGTTGGGAAACTTCCCGGGATTGTATAATTGCCGCATAATGGAGAGCCTACCGGACGCGAGCCAACAGGAGCTACCGTAGTCGGAACCCTGCCGCCCATCGTACCTGAGCCGATCAATGAATCGCACTGCGCATCTACGCTATCGCCGACTACTGCGCCGGGCTTTATGTCATATGTTACCCAGAAGTAATTAGTAGCGTTCGGAGCCAAAACCTGTGAACCTGAAACGTAAAATACGCCGCTTGGGTTATTTACTACTGAACCAAATGGAGTAGTTGTGTTGAACGAGTTTACAGTCCCTGTATAATAAACTTTTGCGTTTAGTATATCTGCGCTGGGATTGTTCGAACCGGTTGTTTCTAATTTTAAACTTGAAATTGAAATAGGACTCAGGCTTCCTGTATCGACAACCTGAATTTGTATAATAGGATTATTAGTAGAATTAGCTATTACTGGCGCGCCTGGAGTAACCTGCACCGTATTGCTTGACATATACGTCATATTTCCCGGAGTAGGCAGTTTGTAAGTAAATGTCAGTCCGTTCGACGGGTAAATAGTATTTACAAGGGTACAGGCGTCTGTATTATTTACGCCGGCCGTTGTTGCCGCCCAGCTTGTTGCGGTAGTTCTGCTCTGGAAATCTGCATTAGTTGCGCCTCTCATACCTACCTGTACGCTGCGCGATGTGACATCCTTATTGCAATAGCCGTACATTATACTTATACTGTCGGATGTCTCATATAAAATAACCTGGAAATTCAGAGTATCGGTCTGAACCGTATATGAGGTCCAGTTCTTGAACTGTACCGTGCATGTGCGGTTTGGAGCGGAACCCTGAGTCTGAATCCTGATTTCTCCGGCAGGATTTAGGCTCAACATATCATAACTCATCGGCGAAACCGCGCCGTCAACTGCTACAGTCATCGATATTGCAGACCTGTCGCCTGATGCCGGCGTTACAGCGCCAAACCAGATATATCCGTTGGCGTCTATGCCGAGAGTTGTGTATGGCGTATTGTTAAAATGAAATGTGAAACCTATTGGCTGTCCGGGATATGTATTATCATCAATGCTGCCTCCCGAAGCGACTACCGTTCCGCCCGCAATCGTGTTATAAGTTTGCGTGCTCTGTGAAAAGTTATATAAACCGTTCACATTATATTTTCCCGGCCCGATCGGATACGGAGCCACAAACGGAGAATTTCCGTGTGAGTTTGCTGATGCCGGAATCAAATTTCCGTCAGGACCCTCTATAAAATTCGCAAGTGGGTCTTGGGGCTCAGGAATATTCGTAAAGGAAATATTCTTCAAGTAATCGTTGTGCTTGCTGATATATTCGCTTTTGATCTTCGCATAATCTTTTTCTAAGTCTGTCTGACCAAAAGAAAACCTGCATACGAATAACATAAGAACAACAATGAGAGATGAAGTAATTGTCTTTTTCATAAAACGTTAGCTAAAATTTTTAATTAATTGTTAAGCCAAAGAAGGTCTCTCTGCGCATAATCAAATATACTTATACAAAGGTGTAATGAAGTATAGGAATGGTCGGATTCTGGTGGAAGAATTCTCTGATTTTGATGTAGGAATTTGCTTACCCAAGGGTAATTAAAATAGTCAGGGGGTTAGATTGGCAGAATAAGCTTGTATTTCAGAGCGTAATGCACTAGCCCTATATTTGATTCCATTCTGATCTTGGTCAGGAGCTTTCTTCTGTAATCCTGCACTGTTTTTACATTTACAGAAAGGTCTTTAGCAATTTGGGGTACTGAATTACCTGATGCCAGCAGGCACAATATCTTGTATTCGAGTTCCGAAAGCGTGTTATGAAGCAGCCTGTTGTCTGTTTGAGCCTCAAAATTCAAATTGATCGAGGAATCGACATAAATTTCCCCTCCTGAGATTTTTCTTACAGCATTTACAAGTTCATTCGGTGCGCAGTCTTTGCTCAAATAGCCCTCTGCCCCGGTCTTTAAAGCTCTGAAAGCAAGCTCTGCGTCGTTGTACATACTCAGCATGAGTATTTTCATTTCCGGCTTTATTTTCTTGAGCCTGATAAGAGTGTCCAGCCCGTTAACTCCGGGCATAGCGATATCCAGAATTATAATATCAGCTATAATACTGTCTGTTACAATGAGCTGCGTAATTTCGTCAGAGTTAGAAGCTTCGCCGGTAATTTCAATATCTTTTTCTTCTGATAGAATTTTTCTCAACCCGCTGCGTACTACAAAATGATCGTCTACAAGGCAGACTCTTACCATGAAGATAAAAAAAGTTAACTAATCTGAAATGTCAAAATGAAATATAACATAAGAGCGCTTTAAAAGAATATAGGAATGACTCGTATTTTATTGAAGGAATTATCTTATTTGTTTGTAGGAAAAGAATTACCTGAACTTAAAAATAATTATCGCGGGTCTTAAGTATCTGATTAATATCCGGATTGAAAATTATGTTTTGAAAGGATTGGATTCACGGTACGTGTTCCCTGAATGGGAAAGTCTACATGGAAACTACCAGCTTATGTTTAATAGCGTAATGAGTAAGTTCTACGTTGGTCTTCATCGCCATTTTTTCAAGTATCCTCGTGCGGTAAGTGCTCACTGTCTTTACGCTTATAGAGAGTTCCTGCGCTATATCAGATAGCGTGTTGCCGGATGCGATAAGGCACATCACCTGGAACTCCCGTTCGGATAGCTCTTTGTGCGGATCAGCCGGCATGTCTTTGTTAATAGACATAAAAATTGATTCCGCCAGCGAGCCGCTTATATACCTGCCCCCGGCATGTATCTTTCTGACAGCTCTTATCAGTTCGCTCGGCACGCTGTCTTTGTTCAGGTAACCCGAGGCCCCTGTCTTGAGCGCCCTAATAGCGA
>CAZMRG010000122.1:0-9571 GCA_964568655.1 uncultured Ignavibacteriales bacterium
AAGGATAAAACTTCGGGCTGTACTAAAGAGGCGTGCAGTTTCAGGGATAATATCTCAAAGATCACGGACCAAAACGCGGTTGTTCTGGGCGTAAGCGTTGACGATATTGATTCACATAAGTCGTTTAAGCAGGAACAGAACCTGAACTTCATTTTGCTTGCAGATATTACAAAAGAAGTGTCTACGGAATACAGCGGACTGAGTCAATATGGAATGGCAAAACGCGTGACGTTTATTATCGGCAAAGACGGAACGATAAAAAAAATATTTCCGAACGTGGATGTGAACGAACATTATAAAGAGATAATTGATGCTCTTGGAAAAATTTGATCTCAGAATAGAAGAATCAAACAAAAACGAATAATTCTGTAGGGGCGGACCCATGTGTCCGCCCGGCATCATAGATTCCCGCTCCCCGATCTGGTCGGGGACAAGCTTCGCGGGAATTGGAAAAGAGTGTTGGGAGAATGAGAAAACAAGCAGTACCCCGTAGGAGCGGACCTCAAGGTTCGCTCTTTTTATTATGTCATTCCCGCGCAGGCGGGAATCATGGTTTTAACACCCCCTCTGTATCTCCCCCTGTTAGGGGGAGACGATATTAACTTTCAATAGTAAGCTGTAGGGGTATAAAAAAAAGGCAGACTGTTCGTCTGCCTTTTGAAGTGGATTTTTGTCCTTCGTCTCCCTGCCTGCAGCAGGCAGGCGCTCAGGACGACAATTATTTTAACAATATCATTTTTCTTACGTCCGTGAATCCGTCAGCGTTTATCCTGTAGTAATAAATTCCGCTGGGCAGATTTGAACCGTCAAAATTCAGGTCATGGTCGCCGGCCTGAACAACCTGGTTTACAGGAGTTGCTACAACTTGTCCAAGCACATCATATACCTTAATAGATACAAATGTCGGTTTGGGAACGGCGTAATAAATAACTGTTGTCGGGTTGAACGGATTCGGATAATTCTGGAACAACTGGTATGCCTGCGGCACATCAATTCCGTTATGATTGATGCCTGTGAAATTACCTACAAGAATGTTAAATGTACGCTGGTGTGTTCTTGGTCCGCCGGTTTCAGCCGCAGTTACTGTAACAGTATATTGCCCGAGTGGCACAGTTGCTGATACGACAGGAGTAACAACTATCTGGTCGGGAGTTCCGGTTAAAGTCTTAACATTGCTTGGCGACCAGTTAAAAGTAATTGTTCCCGGTGATGGCGATGGGACCACAGTCTGAGTGTAGGTCACTGTTCCGGAATAATTTCCCATCATAGGTATAAATACTGTGTTCGGAACAGCGCCGTTTTGAGAGATACTGTCAACAGCTTTGCTGAATGACATTCCGTAATCAGGCAAATATTCTGTGTAATCAGCACGTGAGTTATTTTGACCGGAATAACATGGGAAAGTCATTGTCTTGCCCGATATGCTCTGGTAATCGCCAATGTAATTGGCATCGCCCTGACCGATAAGAACAACGTTCGGATTAGTCGTCTGGTTGCTGACTTTGATATTTGTAAATGTTTGCCCGCCATCGGTTGAAAGTCCGGCATATAAATCGCATAAAACATTACCTGGATCGTCGTTTCTTGAATCCCAAAACATTACCCAAACGCGTCCCTGGTTATCAACCGAAACGTCAGGCATGAATTGGTCCATTGTGCCTGGGTCATCGTTAACTCTTACTGCTGTTCCAAAAGTAACGCCGCCATCGGTTGAGGTTGCGCAGAATACATCCGCTTTATCCGGACCAGGAGGATTTGTCGGGAAAACATCATAAACATAACCGCTGTGTGAGCCTGTTGTATTATCAACTGCAATATGCGGCATTCCATTAACGCGAATATTATTTTTTAAAACATATCTTGTTCCGTTGGATGTTCCCGGCTGGCTGTGGCTATCACAAGTAACAGTTGTGCCCCATGTTGTTCCGCCGTCAGTTGACGATCTCATTAATGTTCCTGCCGGCCCGTTCCATGCAAGATATACTTTACCGTGAAGGTCAACAGTAATGTCAGCTCCGGGGTTATTTGTGCTGGTGCCCAGGCTGCTGCTGACTAAAGTCCAAGATGTGCCGTTATTGGTGCTGCGCATTAATGCGACGCCTGCGGGAGTAACTGAAAAATTATCAAATGGTATATAAACGTAATTTTTGAATGGTCCGTTAGTCTGGTCGGCAGCAATCCATTCTTTATCTATTGACGCTATTCCGCCGCCGGGCAGGAAAGCATTCGATGTCCAGCTTGCGCCGCCGTTTGAAGACTTATAAACAACGAATCCATTGACTGCATTATTCAATGTTGCGAGATAAAAATTCCCGAGGCTGTCTGCGGCAAATGCCGGGTCGCCCTGATTAGATGTAATTGTGACGCCGGCCCACGAAACGCCTCCGTTTACAGTATAGAAAACCTGTACGCCGCCGCCAAAAAATCCTGTTATCCTGTTATCGGTGGCTACAAAATTCAGTGGATTTGCGGGATTAACGCATATGTCGGTTTCCATACCGCCGGCAACGCTGGTAACATAATAGTTATCAAATGCGCCGACAGATATTGCATCTATAGCCCACGGCTCAGGCGAAATATACATTGGTTTCTCAACATGCATACGCGGCTGCGCATATGAGCTGCTAATTAATAAAGTTAGGGCAATGATTGCAAATAATCCTTTTGCAATTCCAGTAGTAATGTTCTTCATTTGTTGATCTCTTTTGATTTTAGAAAATAAGGTAATTATATCATTTCAAAAATCTAAAAACAATTTACAAATTTGTATGTTATTAACCGATAATCTTAGCTGTTAATCAGTAGATTTAACAAATCTGCGTTCTTTCTTAAAAAGTTACCTTTTATTTCAATCTTTGCTTAGTTAATTTGCCTAAATGTTGCAGCTTTTTGCAAAATTCACTTAATCATACTACTCAATTTTTATGTCATTATTAGTTGTCGGTTCGTTGGCTCTTGATACAATTGAAACACCCTTTGGAAAAGCGGAAAGAACTCTTGGAGGGTCTGCGACCTTCGTGTCGGTTGCCGCATCTTATTTTATACAACCGGTAAGACTCGTTGGAGTCGTTGGCGGTGATTTCCCGAAAGACGATATTGAATTTCTGAAGGACAGGGGTGTAGACCTTGAAGGACTCCAGATCATTGAAGACGGGAAAACTTTCCACTGGCACGGGAAATATCATTACGATCTGAACTCCCGCGATACAATTACCACCGAGCTGAATGTATTCGCTGATTTTGATCCGATCATTCCTGAAGCATTCCAGAGAAGTACTTATCTTTGCCTTGGGAATATAAATCCTGAGCTTCAGAAAAAAGTGCTGCTTCAGATGGCGGGACCAAAACTAATCGTAGCAGATACAATGAATTTCTGGATCGAAGGAAAACATGATGCGCTGCTTGATGTAATTAAACACATTAATGTTTTGATCATCAACGATTCAGAAGCGAGGGAACTCTCCGGCGAAGCGAATCTGATAAAAGCCGCAAGACGCATCGAAGAGATGGGTCCGAAAACTCTGATAATTAAAAAAGGCGAGCACGGAGCTTTGCTATTCCACGAGAATGAAATGTTCAGCGCGCCCGCTTATCCGCTGGAATCTATATTTGACCCGACCGGCGCAGGAGACAGCTTTGCAGGCGGCTTTATTGGCTACCTTGCTAAAACTGACGACATATCGTATGAGAATATGAAACGCGCAGTGGTTTACGGAAGCACTATCGCTTCGTTCGCAGTAGAAAAATTTTCTCTCGAAGGCATAAAAGACCTGTCTTATTTTGAGATCAAAGACCGCTTTAACGAATTCAAAAGATTTTCTTCGTTTGACGCGGGAGAACTGTAAAAGCAATTACTAATGACTAATTAGTTGTTACCTCTCCCCCTAACCCCCTCTCCATATGGAGAGGGGGAAGAGCGCTTCAGCGCTCGGGGGTGAGGTAAAAAGAATGTTTTTTAATAGCCCCGACCTTCAGGTCGGGGAATAGCGACAAAAAAAAATTAGGGCTTTAGCCCTGACTGATTGTCTTTGAAAAGCTGCGAAAGAAAAACAAATTTTTAATAGCCCCGTAGGGGCGTAATATTTGTAGTCTCTTGTAAGTTATTTCCAGAGCTCCGTAGGAGCGAAATATGCATCTTACTTCTTGGGTAAGTATGCAAAAAGAACAATTTCGTTGATGATAGATAAACTGGAATACACAAATAACCACGAACTGGTTTACCTTGACCAGACTTTACTCCCGCTGAAGGAAAAATACGTCAAAGCTAAAACTTATAAAGACGTAATAGACGCTATAGTTAAGCTGAAGATCCGCGGAGCGCCGCTGATCGGCGTAGCCGCTGCGTACGGAGTAGTTATAGGCGTGCATAACATTAAGACAGATAATAAAAAGAATTTTGAGATCCATTTCTTCAAAGTAATTGAAGCCTTCAGAAATTCCCGTCCAACTGCGAAAAATCTTTTTTACGCGCTGGACAGGATGACAAAAGTGTACGATGAAAATTCTGATAAACCTATCATTGATATTGAGGACGCGATGCTAAGAGAGGCTGATAGTATTCTGGATGAAGATACGGAGATGTGCAAAAGAATCGGCGTGAACGGCTCAGATCTAATCGGCGAAAAATCAAACATACTTACTCACTGTAACACAGGCGAGCTTGCAACAGGCGGAATAGGCACCGCGCTTGGAATTATTACAACTGCTAAGAGCCAGGGAAAAGATGTTTTTGTTTATGTTGACGAAACGCGCCCGCTTCTTCAGGGCGCAAGGCTCACAACTTATGAGCTTGATAAAAATGAAATTGATTACGACCTTATAGTTGACTCAATGGCGGCAAACCTGATGAAAGAAGAACAGGTCGATTGCGTTATTATCGGCGCTGACAGGATCGCGTCAAACGGAGACGTAGTTAATAAAGTGGGAAGTTATTCGCTTGCAGTTAACGCGGCTTATCACAAAATTCCGTTCTATGTTGCGGCTCCAAGCTCAACTATAGATTTTGATATAGAATCAGGCGATAAGATCGAGATCGAAGAAAGAGACGCCGATGAGATAAGAATGATAAACGGCATGCCGGTTACCGGCAAACATGTTAACGTTATGAACCCGGCATTTGACCTGGTTCCAAACGAACTTGTTACGGCAATTATAACAGAGTACAAAGTGCATTACCTGCCGTATAATTTTAAGGGCCTGAAACATATGTTCAGGTCTTACGTTCAAACAATTTCTCATAACGAAGAAGAATAAAAAACCTGTAAACTAAATGTCGCAAGTAAAGACAGAAGCAATACTTCTTAAAGGAAATAATTACAGGGACAGGAGCAAAATACTAACCCTGTACACGCGTTCGCATGGGAAAATGAACATGATCGCCAAAGGCGTTAGAGATGTAAAGAGCCGCTGGGGCGGGGTACTTCAGTCTATGGCATATTTGAACATTATTTTCTATTATAACGAGAACCGGACGCTGCACCTGATTACAGGAGCCGATTATGTAAAATCATTCCAGGGAATTTATGACGATTTTGAAAAAATGCAGTTTGGTTTCAGGATCATTGAGCTTTTGAATAAGACCTCCGAGGAACACCAGGAAAACGAGGCCCTGTTCACGCTGGTTGCAGATTCACTTGACAAGCTGAACTTAGCAACTAAAAATTATGTTAATTTGTTATTTAATTTTGAGTTTAATTTAGCAAAAATACTTGGTTTTGAGTTAAACCTTGCGTCATCAGGCGGCGTCTTAAATGAAAGCGCGGGCCCTAACAGGGATAGCTTTTACCGGAAATTTGATTTATCGAAAAGCGATATAAAATCGATACTTACAATTGCCGAAGGGAACTTTAATAGCCTCATGAGTCTTAATATTTCAGAGGTATCTGGGAAAAACATAGACAGATTTTTTGATATGTATTTTAAGAGCCACATCGAAAATTTGAGTATTTCAAAAACACAAAAAGTAATAAATTCAAAGGAGTTTTCTATTATAGGCTAAAAAACTACGGATTGAAGGATTAACCAGAAAAAGAAAAAATCAAAAGGAGAATCATTAAAATGTCCAAAAAATCAATAATTGCTGCTGGATTTGTAGTTTTGTTCGCGCTTGTTTTCGGGGCTTTATTAATCGCTAATTTCAGCGGAGTTAAGGTTGTTTATTCCGATTCGCAGATCGAGTTTAATACAACTCCACCATTGAAAGTGAGCCCGGAAGTCAAGAGCATGAACGATGCTTTTGTGGATATCTGCAAAGCAGTCACGCCTACTGTTGTTAGTATCACAGTAAAATCAGACCGTAAGAATGAAAAGAAACCGGAAGATAACGAACAGTACAAGTTCTTCTTCGGCCCGGATTTCCAAATGCCTGACCAGGGTCCTGAAATAGGAAGTGGCTCGGGAGTCATTATCTCAAAAGACGGCTACATAGTTACTAACAACCATGTTGTTAAAGAAGCAGGCGATAACGGCATAACCGTGACTTTGCTTGATAAGAGAGAATTCAAAGCTAAAGTTATCGGAACCGATGCAAACACGGATCTTGCAGTTATTAAGATAGATGCAAACGACTTACCGACAATGTCCTTCGGAAATTCCGACCAATGCCAGGTAGGCGAGTGGGTGCTTGCAATTGGCAACCCGCTTGGATTAAATTATACTGTTACTGCCGGCATAGTCAGCGCGATGGGAAGGAACATCGGCATTAACGGCGGCGGCTACGGAATTGAAAGCTTCATCCAGACTGATGCGGCTATCAACCCGGGAAACAGCGGCGGCGCGCTTGTTGATATCAACGGGCAGTTAGTAGGAATTAATTCTGCAATAAAATCAAACACAGGTTATTACCAGGGATACGGTTTCGCAATTCCTGTTAATATAGTAAAGAGCGTTGTATCAGAACTTATAAAGAACGGAAAGATATCACGCGGATATATCGGCGTGCAGATACAGCAGATAGATGAGACCATGGCGAAAGCTCTGGGACTTGATAAAGCCAAAGGCGTTCTTGTTCAGTCAGTGCAAAAAGGCGGAGCAGGCGAAGATGCAGGCATTAAAGAAGGCGACGTTATTTTATCGGTCGATTCAAAAGAAGTTAACGCTCCGAATGAGCTTCAGGTTATTATAGGAAGCCACCATCCGGGTGAATCTGTTAAACTTATTGTATTCAGAGACGGAAAAACCATAGATAAAGATGTTACGCTGAAACCAAAGGTTGAAGACAATCAGCAGACGGCTATGAATAATCCACATTTGGATCAGGAAGGCACCAACGGTGAATCTTCATCCGGTAAAGAGATTAAGACGATGGGGGTTTCTGTTACGGGGCTCCCCAGCCAGTTAAAAGATAAGCTGAATATCAGCTCAGGCGTTGTAGTTACCGCCGTAGACAATTACTCTGATGCTTTTTTGAGAGGATTAAGAAAAGGCATGGTAATTGTAGAGGCTAATAAGAAGAACGTAGCCAGCGTTGATGACCTTGCAGATGCTGTAAAAGGCAAGAGCAAGGGTGATTCGGTTCTGCTAAAAGTTGTTGACCAAAGCGGCCAGGAAAGAATAATAGCGGTCGAACTGCAATAGTTTTGAAGTTTTACAGGGGAAAACGGCTGAAAATGCCGTATTCCCCGTAATTTATTGACATAATACCGATATAACGGTTTCAAGTGAGAGAATTAAGCTTGACATTAGTCGCAAAAATCTCTAATTTTGTGAGAAGTTTATAGAAGGTTAATCATATAGGTTAATGTATAAAGTACTAGTAATAACATTTTGTCTATTTTTTATCTTAGGTACGGCCATTCAGGCCAGCGCCTTTAATAAAAAACAGCCAGTGGATTTCAGGGGTAATCCTGATAAGTTTACGCTTAATCAGAACTATCCTAATCCATTCAATCCCAGTACTATACTTTCTTATACCCTCAAGACCGACGCTAATGTAAAATTGACTATTTACAATCTCGTCGGCCAATCCGTGCAGGTTTTAGTTGACAATTATCAATCGGCAGGAGACTATGAAATCGTCTTTGATGCCAATGATTTACCTGCGGGGGTTTACCTCTATAAACTACAAGTCGGAGATTATTCCTCGGTTAAGAGGATGACTCTGGTTAAGTAGTTCTTTTTCTTATACTTTTTTAAAAATATAGGGGGTACCAACTAAATGATGAAAGTCATTACGCGATTTGTGTTTACATTTTTTGCGCTCATTTTTTCGTTTTCAACAGCTCTTTCGCAATCAACAAATGTTATCGACGGTTTTGCCGACCATAAGCTTCCGGGCTGGTATTGGGGCGGAAACATCTCCATGAAATATTCGCTTTCGCAGGATAATGCGGAAAACGGCTATGGAATAGTTTCATCCTCAACGCAAATAACGCCTTTATCTTATGTAGGCATCATCAGGAAAGAAGTTAAGATCCAGATGGCTGAAGATAACATTCTATCGGTTATGCTTCAGGGCGTCAGCAACGATCTATCCGCTACGGTCCAGATATTATTCGACAAGAATAACGACAGCAAGTACGATGAGGATAAAGACACCAGGCTTGAATCAAAACCGATCTCGCTGAATTTCTCAGGATGGAAAGAGTTTCATATTAATATCAATGAAAACGAATTAAAGATAATTTCCAAGTTAAAGGGAGAAGATTTCTCAATACTCGAAGGCGAAGCGATGGGAATCCAGGTAGCTTACCAGACAGGTAAAGATTACAGGCCCGCGACATTCGAAACAGGAATAGCTTTAATAGCCGAGAGGCCGAACAAAGAAGTTAAACAGGAAACTGCGGGAAATAACGATCCGGCTCCGGGCGAATCATTTTTCAGCCTGAAGAATTATCCGAACCCGTTCAATCCTGAAACGACAATTTCTTATACGCTCAAGACCGCAAGCAATGTTAAAATAACGGTCTATGATAAATTAGGCAGAGAAGTTGCTGTTCTTGTTGACGGCGCGCAGTCAGATGGCGACCATACAGTTTCATTCAATGCTTCTAACTTTCCAAGCGGAGTTTACTTCTACAGAGTTAAAACCGCCGATAAGACCGAAGTAAAGAAAATGGTATTAGCTAAATAATATTTAATTAAGTTTTTTTCTAAACCCCGCATCTGAATAAGGTGCGGGGTTTTTTGTTTTATAGATTCATCAGATTTTTCAGATTTATCAGATTCATCAAATTGAAGATTACCTCACCCCCTGGCCCCCTCTCCATGTGGAGAGGGGGAAGCGAACCCGAAGGGTGAGCAGGGGAGAGGTAAAATAAAAAGTTTCGTGCTACGACTCCACGTCGTGGCACGAATTATAAATCTATTATCCCAGTTTTTATCATAGATAATCTGCGTCCTTCAGCGGCAAATGTTTTAATTTATTTTTGTTGTCCTTTTATTTTAACGCTCCAAAAATTATTTTGCATCAACCAAAACAATCATTTATGAAATTACCAATCAATATAGTTGATGCATTTACAGATGTTGCATTTAAAGGAAATCCTGCCGGAGTATGCATACTTAAAGAAAGAATTCACGACAGCCTGATGAAATCCATCGCTTTCGAAATGAATCTTGCCGAGACAGCTTT
>CAZMRG010000123.1:0-9511 GCA_964568655.1 uncultured Ignavibacteriales bacterium
GGCGGAAAAGCTCGGATACAAATTCACGTCATTTGATTTCCGTTTGCCCGGCGTTCTGGTTACTAAAGATGAGAAAGGCGAGTATTTAGTAAAGATAAAAAAATCAAATTGTCTGCATGATTACGTTTACGATTTTCATCCGTTTGATGTAGTTGGATGGGACGGGTATTTCTATCCGTGGATATTTAATATAAACGATTTTATGCCAATCACCGGAAAAATTCATCAGCCGCCGCCGGTGCACCAAACATTCGAAGGGCATAATTATGTAGTGTGTTCATTTTGTCCAAGGTTATTTGATTATCACCCTGAGTCAATTCCCGCTCCGTACAATCACAGCAACATTGATAGCGATGAAGTGCTGTATTATGTCGAAGGAAATTTTATGTCGCGTAAAGGAGTTGATATAGCTTCATTCACCTTGCATCCGGGCGGAATTCCGCATGGCCCGCATCCCGGCACAGCCGAAGCGAGTATCGGTAAAAAAGAAACGCTTGAGCTTGCTGTAATGCTGGATACATTCCATCCGCTTAAATTAACAACGTATGCTAAGGAATTTGACAAACCGGATTATCCGTTTACATGGAATGAAGAGGGCCACGAAGCAGAGATAGAATAATAGGTTGCAGGTTGGCAAGTTACAAGTTAAAAAAAATCAACTTAAATCATATAAAAAAATTGAGTTTTCGTCAATAAAGGGCTGTTTTAACAGCCTTTTTTATTGCTAAAAATCACATTATATTTGGTGCAACCTTAGATAAGGAGTTTCTTATGCAACGGATATTGTTTCTCCTCATTTTTTCTCTCACTTTGCAATTACATTATAGCCATTCAGGATGGCTCCAAATTCCTTCAGGCACTACATATAATATTTCTCAAATCTCATTTCTCAACAGTAACACTGGATATATACTGGATGGAGGCAACTCCATTTTCAAGACAACAAATTGTGGCGTTAATTGGATATTGCTTTCAACGTTGGTAAATGTTAATTCTTTTCAGTTCCTGAATGATACTTTAGGTTTCGCAGTGGGCATTAATATGACAGTATTAAAAACTGTAAATGGCGGAATCAATTGGACAATTATTCACACAGGTCCAAACAATACGTCATTTTATTCTTTATATTTTTTAGATGAATTTACCGGTTATGTAGGGGGCGCTTCGCATGTATTATTAAAGACTACAGACGGGATAAATTTTGCTAATGTTAACAATTCATTTTCGGGAACTGTGGGGAAGATGTCTTTCATCAATTCGACGGCTGGCTGTGTAAAAATAAACAATAACGAATATATTTGGTATACTTCTAATGGGGGAACAACTTGGATACCCGCTTTAGGTCATTCCTATCCTATTCAAGACATGTTTTTCCAGAACCCTTTTACTGGTTTTGCAATAATTGCGGTAGGACCCTATTCTTATTATCTATGTAAAACATATAGCGGGGGATATCCATGGTCTTCATGGGGTTTTGACATTCCACCCAATCCAATTACGTTAAATGCTATTTGCTTTTACGACAGTTTTATCGGGTATGCGGTTGGCTCTTCAGGTCAAATAATTTGCACAACTAATGGCGGAACTGTTTGGACATACCAAAATTCAGGAACAACCAATTATTTAAATTCGATATTATTTGTTGCCCCCAATACCGGGTTTGCTGTTGGTAACGGAGGGATGATCCTTAAAACAACTGACGGTGGAAACCCTGTGGGCTTGCAATCTCTGAGCAATGAGCTGCCTCTTCATTATGGATTATCTCAGAATTATCCAAATCCATTTAACCCGTCAACAAAGATAAAGTTTGATATATCAAAATCTTCAAATGCTGAAATTAAAATTTATAATATTCTTGGCAATGAAGTCGCTGACCTGATGCATGAACAGCTTAATCCCGGCTCATATGAAGTGGAGTGGGATGCGTCAAGCTTTGCCAGCGGATTGTACTTTTACAAATTGGTTGCCGGTGATTTTGTTGAAACAAAGAAAATGGTTCTGTTGAAATAACTTTAGTAGAATTTAAAAAATTTATTGCCAATCTGACTTGCGCATTCTATCAGATCGGCAGAAAATTAAAAGGCTCCATTATGAAATTCAAAATAATTTTCTTATTACTTTTATCAGGGACGATATATTCACAAAGAGATTTTGGCGGATATATGCAGCTAAAAATAGGAAACATTTTTGTTTATGATTATTATGAAACTCAATCTTATATTGGTTGTTTAGACCGTTATCGGGCTAAAATAACTATAACAGACACTTCACGGATTTCCGGCAGACTCTATTATTCATACAGTAAATATATTTTTCATTATTCAGGAAATGGTACGTGTGCTTATAATCCTTTTGCGTTTCCGTTCAATTTGGGGACTAATAATTTGATCAGGGTCGATTCTATATCCGGAAAGGTATACTATTACAATCCGGGTTTGGGCTGTAGTTATTCGCCGGATGAAACAATGCTTGACAGTCTGAATGCGCAGTTGAATGACGGAGTGCACATAAATTGTTTAACTGGTTATCCTAACAATTATGCATATACATGTATTGATACGAATAATGTAAAGCGATTCAAAGACTCTCCGACTTATCCGACGCATGATAGAACATATACATATGGAGTGGGACTGACGCATAGTTCTTATTATTTCGTTTCAACTAATTCAACAATTAACGAGATAACAATGATGGGGCGGGTTATAAACGGAATAGCTTACGGCGATACAGGAATATTTGTTTCAGTACATGCTATTTCTAATAACGTTCCAACTGATTTCAATTTGTATCAGAATTATCCCAACCCCTTTAACCCTGCAACTAAAATTAAATTTGATATTTCAAAATCCTCTTATTCTGAAATTAAGATTTATGATATTCTTGGCAACGAAGTCGCTGACTTGGTCCATGAACAGCTTAAGCCAGGCTCTTATGAAGTGGAGTGGGATGGCTCAAACTTTGCAAGCGGATTATACTTTTATAAATTGGTTGTTGGCGATTATGTTGAAACAAAGAAAATGGTTTTATTGAAATAAGAATGTTTTTTTCTATAGAAAATTATGATTTAAGGCTGTCATTGACGGCCTTTTGCTTATTTAACTTGCCACTTGCCACCTGTAACTTGTAACCGTCACCCCTTTGCATTGAAAAAACGGAAATTTTCCGCTATTTATGTCTAAATTTTTGTACTTATGCCGGCTTCCGTTAAAAGTTTTAACGAACTAAAAAGAAATTTAAAGAAAGATTTTACCGCCTTTCCCCAAAAGAAACTTGCGGTTCTTGGCGATACTGCTACGCAGTTTCTGGTTAAGGCGTTGCGGGGTTATGGTTACGAAGCTGAACTTAACTTAGATATTTACGAAGCTGAGTATAACCAGATTGACCACGAAATAATTGATTCGACTTCCGAATTATATACTTCAAATCCCGAATACGTCATAATATTTCAGTCAACGCAAAAGCTTCTTAATAATTATTTTGAAACAGCTCATGCTGGGAAGAATAAATTTGCTGAAGAGAGATTGTCTCAGATCAGAAATTTTATTGCGACTATTAATGAGCGGATGAAATGTAAAGTTATTTTCTTCAACTTCGGGGAAATTAACGATAATATATTCGGTAATTTTTCAAACAAGCTTGATTTTTCTTTTTCATACCAGGTAAGAAAAATTAATCTTGAACTCATGGATATGTGCAGGGAAACAAAAAATCTGTACATAAATGATGTTTGCACGTTACAAAATATGTACGGCATTGATTTTGCATTTGACCCGAAACTTTATGTAACATCAGATCTGACATTGAGCCTTGATTTTACAGCAGTGGTCGCTAAAAGCGTTGTGGATATTATACAATCATTAGTCGGCAAATCAAAAAAGTGCTTAATACTGGATTTGGATAATACACTGTGGGGCGGAATAATCGGCGATGACGGCATTGAGGGCATTCAAATTGGCGAGCTTGGCATTGGGAAAGCATTTACTGAATTGCAGCTATGGGCAAAGCAGTTGAAAGAACGCGGAATTATTCTCGCTGTAAGCAGTAAAAATGATTCTGAAGTCGCGAAGAACGCGTTTGACAACCATCCTGACATGGTACTCTCTTATGAGGACTTCGCGGTATTCAACGCAAACTGGGATAATAAAGCTGATAACATTAAACAGATTCAGCAAATTCTAAATATCGGTTTCGACTCAATGGTGTTCCTTGATGATAATCCGTTCGAGAGAAATATGGTGAGAAGTTTCCTGCCGGAAGTAACTATACCGGAACTCCCCGAGGATCCCGCTGAATATTTGACTTATTTGCGCTCGCTTAATCTATTCGAGACTTCATCTTATTCGGAAGAGGATTCCGAACGTACTGAGCTTTACAGACAGGAATATCAGCGCACGGTTGTCAAACAGGCTTTTGTGAATGAAGATGAGTATCTTACCAGCCTCGAAATGGTTTCAGAATGCAAGCCGTTTGATAGTTTCACAATACCCCGCGTAGCGCAGCTTACGCAACGTTCAAACCAATTCAATTTAAGGACAATCAGATATACTGAAGATGACATGCACAAAATATCGTCATCGGATGATTATCTTACGCTATCATTTACGCTTGAAGATAAGTTCGGACATTATGGCCTGATCAGCTTAATTATTCTTAAAAAACAGGGTGAAGTTTTATTTGTTGATACATGGATTATGAGCTGCCGTGTATTAAAAAGAACTATGGAGAATTTCGTGCTGAATAATATTGTTGAGGCTGCAACGGCTAATGGATTCAAGAAAATTATTGGCGAGTTTATTCAAACCGCTAAAAATAAAATGGTAAAGGACCATTACAAAGATTTTGGATTTACTGAATCAAACGGATTATGGGAGCTTGATATTAAAGCTTTCGAAAAACGAAAATCATTTATAAACAAAAAACAATAAAATTGGAACTGGCTGAAGTAATAAAACAGGTAAATGATATATTCAAAGACGTATTTGATGACGATTCATTGGTTATTAACAGTGAAACGACAGCAAAGGATGTGGACGACTGGGATTCGCTTACGCATATACAGTTAGTTGTGGCGATTGAAAAACATTTTAAGATTCGTTTTACATCGACTGAAATCCACGGATTTGCAAACGTGGGACAGATGTGCGAAGCGATATCAAATAAAATCAACAAGTCATAGCAATGCGGCAGGGAGAAATATTCGAGCGCTACTTTGACGTAACCCCGGAAGTCCATAAGGCGTTTACCGATATATTTAACGATAAAAATCCGCTGCATACCGATGAGGCTTACGCTAAAGGAAAGGGATTTGACGGCAGGGTGATGCACGGAAATATTCTGGGCGGATTCCTTTCATATTTCATCGGCGAGTGTTTACCTGAAAAAAATGTCATTATACATTCGCAAAGTATAAAATACAGAAGGCCGGTTTATCTGAATGACAAATTGAAACTTGTCGGGGAGGTTGAAGAAATATTTGAATCGGTGAAGACAATTGACATAAAATATTATTTTGAAAATCAAAAAAAAGTTAAAGTGGCATCAGGAACAATTCAAATAAGCTTTATATAATGAACGTCCTCATAACAGGCGGCGCTTCAGGACTAGGAGAGGCAATCACAAAGAAGATGGCTGAAAGAGCCGGAAATTTTGTGAATTTTACTTATAATAATTCAGTAGATGCAGCGCAGAAAATTGCAAAGAACAATAAAAACACGCGTGCGTTTAACGTAGATTTCACAAACACCTTCAGTCTTGAAAAATTTGCCGAAGAAATTGAAAGTATGACATTGGATGTTTTGGTTAATAATGCCATTACGGCGGCCCCTTTAAAACATTTCCATAAAATGGAAGCGGGTGAATATCTTGATGGTTTCAGGAACAATATTTTACCTGTTATTATTATTACCCAAAGAGCGCTGGGGACGTTCAGAAAAAAGAAATCCGGCAGAATTATTAATATAATAAGTTCTTATGTAACAGGCGCGCCGCCAACGGGACTATCCGAATATGTGGCCGAAAAAGCCTATTTGCTTTCTTTAAGCGCTTCGTGGGCGGAGGAAAATTCAAAGTTCAACATTACTTCAAACTGCGTTTCGCCATCGTTTATGCAGACCGGCATGAACAAAGATGTAGATGAAAGGGTAATTGAAGAGATGAAGAAATCCAGTCCGACCGGCGCCCTTCTCAGCATAGAAGATGCCGCGGCGGCCGTAGTAAAACTGGCGCAATCGCCAACCGGAGTGAGCGGTAAGAATTTTATTATTGGTCCGGGTTCTGATGTTATTTGATCCCTTTTAAGTTCAAAATTTCTTTTGCTGTATCTTCAATTCTTTATTTCTATATTCCCAAAAAATAAATCCAAAATAATCGTTTGCATTTAAAACCGGAAACTATACCAAAGCTTCGCGAAGCGCATTTTGTAAAGGGAATTAAACCTGATAATTATCTTGTCCTGTACAAAAATATCTATGAGCTTCTGCAATACAGAGAACATCTTCAGCGGGATGAAACTTATATTGTTTATTATTCTGATGATGATGAAAAGATAAGCCTGACTTATGCAGAATTTAACAGCAGAGTTTTTAAAACAGCAAATCTTCTGAGGTCGAATGGGATAGGGGTAGAAGACAGGATTGCAACTGTTTCGTATAACCACATAAATACTGTTATACAATACTACGCAGCGTGGGCGCTTGGCGCTACCGTAGTGCCGATAAACGTAAGCGAAGAGCCGGAGAGAATTAAATATATTTTAGAAAGCTCTGAGACCAAGCTTGCTTTTGTAAAGCAGGAATATCTTAATAAAATACTGTTGTATCAAAAAGAACTGCCGGCGCTGAAAAGGATTTTTGTGCACGGCATTAATGAAAGCGGGTTTGAACTTCCTCCCGGCGTTTTGAATTTTGAATCTGAATTAGAAAAGCGCTCCGCTGAATTTACTCCCGGTGAAAACGTAAACCAGGAAACAGAATCGCTTATTGTGTATACATCGGGCACAACCGGTTTGCCTAAAGGCGTTGTACTTACTCAATATAATCTGCTTGTTGATGCCGAAGGTATTTCAAAGTGGCATAAGATTGAAACGGGAAGCGCTATGATGTGCGTGCTGCCGATACATCATGTTAATGGAACGGTTGTAACTATTATGACCTCTATGTACGTGGGAGCTAAGCTTGTTTTGAACCAGAAATTCCACACAGATAAATTCTTCACACGTCTTGCCGAAGAAAATGTGCAGATAGTAAGCGTCGTTCCAACATTGTTGCAATTCTTATGTCATGATTTTGCCGAGGAGTCGGGCCGCAAGAATATTTCATTGCCAGAATTCCGCCACATAATTTGCGGCGCCGGGCCGTTGACATGCGAGCTGGCTCACAAATTTGAGCAAATGTTCGGGCTGAAAATTATGCATGGCTATGGGTTATCGGAAACAACATGCTACTCATGTTTTTTGCCAGTTGATCAAACCGGCGAAGAGCACACAAAATGGCTTAAAGAATACGGATTTCCTTCCATTGGCGTTGAAATCGAGCCCAACGAGATGGATATTCAAGATGACAAAGGCGAATCCATTCCCGAAGGCGGGCGGGGAGAGATCGTTATCCGCGGGCATAACGTAATGAAATATTATGATCATAATCCTGAAGCAAACGAAAAGACATTTGAATTCGGCTGGTTCCGCAGCGGCGATGAAGGATTTTATAAAACTGATTTGCAGGGAAGAAAATTTTTCTTTATAACCGGCAGAATAAAAGAACTTATTATAAGGGGTGGAGTGAACATCGCGCCGCTTGAGATTGATGAAGTATTGATGAGCCTGTCTGAAGTTAAGGCCGGAATTGCCGTAGGATTTGACAATGACTGGTACGGCGAGGAAGTCGGCGCCCTTGTGCTCCTGAATGAAGGTTTAGATACAAATGAATATACAAAAGCCGCAATACTCAATAAGTGTATGGAATGCCTGCCTTTTTACAAAACGCCAAAAGTGATAATATTCTCTGATGAAATTCCCGTAACCTCAACCGGGAAATACCAGCGCAATAAGGTGAAGCATCTGTTTGCTGAGTTTAAAACGATTCAGTTTAAAGCGGAAAAATGATTTATAATTACTAATTACTAAAGACTAATTACCATTTTTTAATTCGTAAATCGTAATTCATAATTCTCAAATCTCAAGTCTTTCACCCCCTCCCCTATTTAGTGGAGATGGATAATGTGCTTAACTTGTTTTAATTCGTAATTTTAAAATCTCAAGACTTCCATCCCTCTAAGCGGAGATAGCGAAAAGCAGGTTTTAGCCTATGACTATATTCGTTGGTTAATTAAAGACCTGAAATTTCAAAACCGTTTTAACGGTTTCAACATTACAGATTGCCGCTTAAGATCAAGAAACAACAAAACCTAAAATTTCATCAATTTGGCAAATGCAGTAAATATTCACTATATTCCACTAATCAAAATAACTTTTATTCTATTCCAAAATTTCCTATATTTGAAGTCCTAATGCCGGATATTGCTCAAAACAAACTAAAATTCGTAAATATCTAAATATAATATACCTAACCACAGAAGGAATATAATCTAATGGCAGAAAAAACTGCAAACCAAAAGCAGGGAAAAGCCTCGAATGGCGTTTCAAAAAACGGTGAGAAATATGAGTTTATGAAGGAAACTATTGCTAATCACGGCCTTTCCAACGATGAAATGATCCACGCCTGGAAATCAATGCTCCTTTCCAGATTTACAGATGACAGGATCGATACATTGATCAAACAGGGCAAAGCGACATTTCTTATCTCAGGTTCCGGCCACGAAGCAATCCAGGTAGCTTGCGCTATGGCAATGCAGGGCGGCAAAGATTGGTTTTTTACTTATTACAGGGATAATGCAATCGGCACAGCGCTTGGTATAACTCCCAAAGATATTTTCAGACATATAATGGGCAGGGTGACCGACAGCTTCACAGGCGGCAGGCAAATGCCTATGCACCTTGGAAGCAAAGAGCTCAGAATGCCAACGGCATCATCGCCTACAGGCTCGCAATATTTACAGGCTGTTGGAGCGGCGCTTAGCTGCGTTTACCGCGAGACCGATGAAGTTGCTTATGTTGGCGGCGGCGAAGGTTCCACATCGGAAGGCGAGTTTTTTGAAGCGATTAACTGGGCTGCACGCGAAAAATTACCGACAATTTTCTGTATTCAGAATAACCGATTTGCAATCTCTGTCCCTATCGAACAGCAAACAGCGGGCGCTTCTGTATTTAAAGTTGTAGCCGGTTTTGAGGGTTTAAATCGCTTCCATATTGACGGCACGAACTTTCTTGAATCATATGCCACCGCTAAAGAAGCTGTAAGGCTTGCAAGAAACGGCGAAGGCCCGTCAATGATCTATGCCGATGTAGTAAGATTACGATCACATTCTGCAAGCGATGCCCAGGAAAAATACAGGTCAAAAGAAGAAATTGCCAAAGATAAGTTAAGGGACCCAATAGCAAACTTTGAAAAACTTT
>CAZMRG010000124.1:0-9419 GCA_964568655.1 uncultured Ignavibacteriales bacterium
ATGTTGACCAGCCAAGGAACTTAGCAAAGAGCGTTACTGTTGAATAATATAGGATAAATTTTACTTAACCGTGCCCAGACTTTAGGTCAAAAACACGGTTTGTATAAAAAAAGGACAGGCCGTAACCTGTCCATTTTTTTTATTTTTAATCTTGCTACTCGGATGAAAATTTTTATTTTTCTTTCTTAACCGGCAATCGTCCCTTTAAATCGTCGGGAATAAACGGGCCTTTTTCTGCAATTATCTTCCTTGCCTCATCAACCTGGCCCCACACATTCCATAGTAAAACGCCTCTGACTCTTTGCTCGCTCATATAATAAATAACGCCTTCTTTGAACTTTTCCTTCCAGTCGGCATAAATATGCATTTCAGAATTTAATTCTCCAACGGCTTCATAACCCAGCTCAAACATATCCGAATAAAAGAACGGCAAATGATGATATGGTTCTTCACTTCCCGCCATAACTCTGCCAGCTTGTTTGCCCATCTTTAAAGCATTATCTTCATGTTCAACTCTAATTCTTTTATCAAGGGCGGGATTATAAAAATTAGCGGCGTCGCCTGCTGCAAATATTGAAGGCTGGCTGGTACGCAAAAATTCATCAACCATTATTCCGTTATTAACCATTACACCTGACGCCTCTGCTAAGGCCGTATCCGGCCTGACGCCAATTCCGCCAATGACAATATCCGCGCCAACTTTAGCTTCTTTACCTGTAGTTAATTCAAATGCGCCGTTCTTATTTTTCATTGCTACAACAGTATTAGAGTTCATGATCTGAACGCCTTTTGCTTTGTAGTAATCAGTAATAAATGAGGACAGCTCAGCCGGGAATATCGTATCGCCGATTCCTGCGGCAGGAAATATCATCGTTACTTTCTTGCCGTTCATAGCCATCGCCGCTGCAATTTCAGAGCCGATAAATCCGCCGCCAATTACGACAATGTTATCTTTTTCTTTAGTTAATTCGCGCAGCTTTTTGTAATCATCATAAGTCCTGTAATAAATAACATCCTCTCCGCCGAACGGGAATTTATTTGTTACCGCGCCGGTTGCAAGCAGAAGCCTGTCATACAATAATTTATCGCCTGTTTCAATTGTAACAGATTTGGCCATCGGGTCGATCTTCTTCACTCTTGTATTCAAACGAATATCGGCGCCCTGTTCCGAGGTTTTCTTCCATATCTTAGCCTCATCCTTGCCCTTCCACAGATCTTTTGATAGCGGTGGCCTGCTATAGGGAGGATTCGCCTCAGCGCTGACCATTACAATAGTGCCGTCTGAGTCAAGTTCACGGATCCCTTTAACCGCGGCGTCGCCGGTAAGACCGCCGCCTATGATCAGGTATTTATAATGCTTAATCAATTCTAATTTTGGATGATTTATTTATTGAATGCAACATGCATGGTCATTTGTTCCGTACCGCGTTTTATAACAACATCTGTTTCCTCGCCCGGTTTGAACTTGCTAAGCGCATCTGTATAATCATAAATATTTTTAATTTCATATTCACCCATTTTAATAATAACGTCGGCTGCAAGCAATCCGGCTTTATCAGCCGGCCCGCCGGATCTGACTCCTGTTATTGCCAGCCCATCCGCGCTGGAAGAATAATCCGGTATAATTCCCATAGTAACCCGGAAGCCCGTATTAGAACGTTCCTGGTTATCTGACTTGGCTTTTACAAATTCTGGTTTTGCAGGCATTTTATCCAGCGTATTCATAACGTCTTTAACCATTCCAAGCACTTTAACTTCGCCATCGGAATTAATAAGCGGCCACTTATCGGTTGGCCTGTGGTAATCTTTATGCAGCCCGGTGAAGAAGAACAACACCGGCATATTCTTTGAATAAAAGCTTGAATGGTCAGATGGGCCGTAGCCATCCTGATTATACGCAATTGTAAAATTATACGTTTTGTTAAGCGAATCAAGCATGCCCTGCCAGATTGGAGAAGTGCCAATACCGCCAATAGTAAGTTTATTATCAGCCAGTCTGCCGATCATATCCATATTGATCATAGTGACAATATTATACTTTTTAAACAGTTCGCTCTTAACAAAATATGCCGATCCAAGTAGCCCGGCTTCTTCGCCGTTGAAAAGCATAAAAATATAACTGCGTTTCATTTCTTTATGGTTGACAGAAAAATATTTTGCCAGTTCCATAACTCCTGCATCCCCTGAAGCGTTATCGTCTGCCCCATTGTGGATCTGCGGGTCATGACCCTCGTACAGCGAGCCGTATTTCATGCCGTCGCCGAGGTGGTCCATATGCGCGCCAATAACAATAACTTCATTTTTCAGAACAGGGTCGTTGCCTTCCATATAGCCGATAATATTTGCGGTGTTTGCCGTAACATATTGCAGGTCCACCTGGAACTTTGCCGTCATGTTTGTGAAGGCAAACGAGTTTGGGGTCCTTAAGCTATCTATCCCTTTTTCAATTTCTTCTAAATTCTTACCGGCCGCTTTGAACATCGTTTCAACAACAACTCTCTTTACGCTGACGGAAGGAATTCCAAGGTTATCGGTTGAAGTTCTAAGCCTTGCAAGTTCATCCTCGCCTGTATTAGGCCCGGCGACTACAATTACGCCCTTAGCGCCGGCTTCCTTTACCATATTGCATTTGCGCCTTGCCTGTTCATATTGGCTGAACGGGTCGTCATGAGGATTAACATAACCCGGCGAGTAAGCAAGTATAACGGCCACTTTGCCCGATACGTCGATATCCTTAAAATCATTATAATTCAGGTCTGCCGCATTTATTCCATAGCCCGCAAAGACCAGATCCCCTTCGGCTGTTCCGGTTGAAGAAAATCCAAACGGAACAAAATCTGTTGAAACCGTATAATCTTTTTTAGTTCCGTTATTGACCGAAAGCGAATTTGCCGGACCCAGCTTTATCTCAGAGACAAAGCTGAAATGCTGGCGGTAGCCGTCTTCGCCAATAGGCGTAAGGCCTGCTTCTTTAAACTTCTTTATTCCGAATTTTTCTGCAAGTGAGTCGCCTAAAGTGCCGGGGAACCTTCCGCCGAGCTCATCGCTTGCAAGATATTTAATATCAGAAATAACGTTTTGAGCCGTAATCTTTCCTTTGTCATGGTCGCCGTTTAACGTATATGCGGAAAAAACAAAATAAAGAACAAACGGAACCAGTAAATATTTTGAAAATGATTTCTTATTCATTGTTGTAGTATTTTCGGTAAACAAATAATATTTAATTTGAATATATAATTTAATCCACCCAATCGCATATAAATATATTTGATTGATGCGGTTGTAATCCAAACCTGTTGGAACAGAAAACGAATTTCTTGCCTCCGTCATTTAAAGTGAACATCGGGAAGCCGTCAAACTGGTCATAATATGTAATTCTTTCAAGTCCTGTTCCATCTATATTGATCTCATATAGCTCAAAGTTCCTGCCTTCAGGGTCATCCATATTAGAAGCAAAAATGATCCTCTTATTATCCGGGAAAAAATATGGACCAAAGTTAGCTTTGCCGTTGGATGTAACCTGCCTCTTGTTGGAGCCGTCCGCATTCATTACGTATAATTCAAGCGTGGTAGGTTTAACCAGATTCCTTGCAAGGTAATCTTTGAATTCTTTTACTTCATCGTCTGTCTTCGGACGCGATGCTCTCCACACGATCAGCTTACCGTCATACGAATAATTCGCGCCGCCATCATAGCCAAGCTCGTTTGTCAAACGCTTAACGTCGCTGCCGTCAAGCTTCATAGAATATATATCGATATCCCCATCGCGGACTGAAGTAAAAATTATCCTGTCCCCAATTGGCGAAACAGTGGCTTCGGCGTCATAACCTTTAGTTGATGTAAGTGGTTTCATATCGCTGCCGTCAGGATTCGCCATAAAGATATCATATGTATCATATATTGGCCAGACGTAACCCATTGAGTAATCCGGTTTAGGCGGGCAGTCATCGCCGCCCAGATAAGTAGATGCAAAAAGAATATGTTTTCCGTCAGGGTAAAAATATGAGCAGGTTGTTCTTCCTTTGTTTCCGCTGATAAGTTTTACATCCGAGCCATCTACGTTCATCATATATATCTGGTCGCATAGATACGGCGGCCTTGTTGATTGAAAAATAATCTTCGACCCGTCAAACGAAAAATACGCCTCGGCGTTATCATTGCCTTCAGCGGTCAACATACGCATGTTCTTAAAATGTTTCTCGCCGGGGAAAATGAGCGTATCCCCCGCCGGCCTGGTTATAGCTGAAGAACTTTTATCGAATGTATTAAAGGCAAAAAAAGAAATGGACACTGCAATGATTAAAACAGCTGTAAGCTTATAGAACATAATCTATATATTTAATATTGAATAATAATTTGATGTTCAAAACAAATCCGCCCTATCTCTCATTAGAAAGAGGTCAGGAGGCGTCGATCTTTATTCTTCAAACCTGTTTACTTCGAAAACACCGCCGATATTTTTGATCTTATCAACAAGTTCATTAAGATGGTTTATATTATTCACCATAAGTATCACGGTGCCTTCAAACATAATACCTTTAGAAGAAATATTTACGCTTTTGATATTTGTATTATTGTGAGTCGAGATAACATGAGTAATTTCGTTCAGCATTCCCGGCCGGTCTTCGCCATGAATCTTAAGCCCCACAAAGAAATCTTCATCAACCTGCTCAGGCCACTGGACATCAATGATCCTTGCAGGGTCCGTGAGAAATAAATTCGAAAGATTCTTGCATGACTTCTTATGTATCTTAATTCCTTCTGTTTTAGAAATAAAGCCAATAATATCTTCACCCGGTATAGGGTTGCAGCAATTTGCGTAAGAAAACAGCAGGTCTTTTACGTCGCCCCCGGCGGTAATCTTGCTTTTTGAGGCGCGCGCCGACTTAATATAGGTCTCAAACAGGTTGGTTTGCAGGTCCTTTTCTTTTGTAACCTGGAATTTCTCCATTTGCTTGACAAGGGGCGAATCTATTTCGCCTGTAATAAGCTTATTTTTATCTTTAACCACCTCATAAACATCGTCGGCTGAAACACTTTGCTGGGCAAGTTCAAGATACATATGCTGAACACTATCGAACCTAAGCCTTGGAATAAGCTTAACAAGTTCGTCTTCAGAAAGTGAGAATTTGTGCTTCTTTAGCTTCTTTTCCCAAATTTCTTTTCCCAATTCCATTTTCTTCCGGCGCTCATTGTTATACCACTTGTGAACTTCCGATTTTGCTTTATGCGAAACCGCAAATTTCTCCCAGTCTATGTTAGGGCGTTCGTGCTTGGCTGTTATTATCTCTATCTGGTCGCCGCTTCTGAGCTTGGTATCAAGCTGGACCATTTTGCCGTTAACTTTCGCGCCAATGCATTTTAAGCCTACCTGAGTATGGATCTCAAATGCAAAGTCAATAGGCGTAGATCCCGACGGAAGTATTTTCAGCTCGCCTTTGGGGGTAAAAACATAAATCTCATCCTGGTATAAATTCAGCTTAAGCCCTTCGACTATCTGTCGCGGAGTGGAGTCTTTTGCAGTATATTCGAACAAATCACGCAGCCAGCTTATCCAGTCTTCCATCTGCTTGTCGTTGGTGTTAATATTCTCTTTGTATTTCCAGTGTGCGGCAACTCCTTTTTCAGCAACCTCGTGCATATCTCTTGTTCTTATCTGCACTTCAACCATCTTGCCGTCGGGTCCAAGTAAAGTGGTGTGAATTGACTGGTAACCATTCTGCTTTGGGAGAGAAACATAGTCTTTGAATCTTTCAGGTATTGGAATATATATCTCGGAGCAAAGCCCGTAAGCCGTGAAGCAATCATTTTTATTTGGAGTATCAAGTATTATACGGACAGCGAACAGGTCATATATCTCTTCAAATATCTTTCCGCGTGAGAGCATTTTTTTCGCGATGCTGTAAAGATGTTTGGCACGGCCGCTTATTTCATATTTAAATCCGGCCTTATCAAGCGCTTCTTTTATCGGCTGTATAAACTTGTTAACATACGATTCCCTCTCCCGTTTTTTTGACATCACTTTCTTCGAAAGCTCTTTATACAACTGCCTGTCAAGATATTTAAAAGCAAGGTCCTCGTACTCGATCTTAATTCTGGATAAGCCGAGCCTGTGAGCGAGGGGCGCGTATATTTCAATGGTTTCGCGCGCCATTCTTACCTGCCGTTCGGGGCTGAGGTATTCTAGCGTTCTAAGATTATGCAGCCTGTCGGCAAACTTAACAAGTATAACCCTGATGTCGTTTGACATAGAAAGCAGCATCTTTCGGTAATTTTCGACCTGCTTGGTTTCATAATTTTCGAACATGCCTTCTATCTTTGTAGCGCCGTCTACAACATCGGCAACAGCCGCTCCGAATTCTGCTTTAATATCTTCGTAAGTAAACTTGGTATCTTCAACAACGTCATGCAGCAGCGCGCCGGCGACAGTGATATCATCCAGCGGGATTTCTTTTGCTACTATGGTTGCGACTTCGTATGGGTGCATAATGAACGGTTCGCCTGAGGCGCGTTTATCCAGGCGGTGCGCGTTAAGGCTGAACTTGAATGCGTCCGATATCAGTTTTTCGCTGAAATCGGGAACATTTTTCCTGCAATTGGCAATCAGTTCATCGAGCTTCTTTTTATATAACGTGCTTAACATATCACAATTATCAATGGAACTGCTTTAAATTTAGTTCCAGTTTCGCGCGGGCGTTAATGTGTTCCGAACAACCTATCGCCGGCGTCGCCGAGTCCCGGCACAATGTATCCTTTATCATTTAGCTTCTTATCAAGCGAACAGGTAAATATCTTAACATTTTTGTGAAATTTGAAAATCTCTTTCAGGCCTTCAGGGGCGGTTACAAGCGTCGCAACAACTATCTTTTTAATCCCATGCTTCTCAACTTCCTCAATTGCATGGCGCATACTTCCGCCGGTGGCAAGCATTGGGTCAAGAATATATACTATAACATCTTTATACGATTTCAGCCTCGGGAACTTGAAATAATACTTCACAGGTTTCAGGGTTTCTTCATTTCTGTAAACCCCAAGATGGCTCACCCTGGCTTCGGGGAAGATATGATTAAACCCGTTCATCAATCCCAGCCCGGCCCTCAAAATAGGCATCAAAACTACTTCCTGTTTGAGCTCGCTGCCGGTATATTTTGCAAGCGGAGTATTGATGGTCTTTTTCCTGAGGCTTAATTCCTTTGCGGATTCATATGCCAGAAGAGTGGAAAGTTTATCAACATATTGCCTGAACTCAGAATACGATGTCTTCCTGTCCCGGATCTTGGTCAGATAAGTCTTAACAAGCGGGTGGTCAAGCACAACAAGATTTTTATACATCGGAAAAACTTAAATTAATTCAACAATGTTACTTTCAGGTTTGTTATTACGCCCTGAACTGATTTTGCAGATTGTCCCTGAGCAGATAGTTTTAAATCGACTTTCAGCTTAGTATTTGTGGTTTTGCTGACAATGCATCCCCTGTTTAAATTGAACGCAATTTGGCCGCTTCCGGAGGTTTCGGCATTCTCTATAGTCATCTTCATGCCTTTTTCTTTCGCCTCTTTGCTCTTGAACTCGACTGAAAGCTGCGCTTCAATGTTTGCGATTTTCTGTCCGTTCTTATCTTCAATGCCTTTGAAAATATACTTGGCGTTGTTCACAACTTCAAACACAGCAACCTGTGTATTGAATACTTTCACCCAGTTAGAATCCTGTATCACTTCCTGTTTCGGGAATATCTGGTATTCCTGCTGAAGAATTTCTTTAACCGCATCTTTGCCGAAAGATTCTTTTATCGAATTTTTATCTGATTCTTTTAAAGTATCCCCCAGAGCTTTGAAAATATTATCATATATCTTTTCCATGCCGTAAATGTCGGTAATATCGCCGTCAGAGCCAACACGCATGAAGAAAGGCTCGTTGATAACCGCATTATACTGAATGAAATTCGGGTTTAACTTGACCGAGTCGTTCACGTTTGAGTTATACATAACCGCCAGCGTATCCATCTGCGCCCTGATAGTTATTGAGTCAAATTTTACTTTGTACGTTATTATGCCGTTACCGTCAACATCAGTAACTTCTTTTGTGTAATAATAATTGATCGTGTTATCCTGCTGAACCTCTTTACCTCCTGTAGCGGGAGAATTTTCGGTATTGGAAGTGCTTGCCTCCATTTTATAGCTGAACTTATCGCCTTTGTTCACAACATACTTAAACATCACTTTATCTTTTCCGGAAACCGGGTCTTTAGAAATGGGCACCTGCATCTTTGTGCCGCTTGTATCGGTTGTAGTAGTATTCTTATCGTCCTTTTTGTTTCCACACCCTGCGGCAAAAACGATCATTAATAATATTATTAATTTTATCGCAAGCGATTTAGACATTTTTTCCCTTTCTATACATTTAAAAAATTGCAGTTCAATGTTGTAAGATTAAGCAAACAAACTTTCTTACTATAACTATGTCGGAAAAGTCAATAAAAACTGATAAAATCCCGCATTTTAACCCACGGGATTAACAAATATACCTAAAAATCGGGGGAGATTCAAAGTAAATGATTCAGCTGTAATTTGCTTAATTATATAATGATTACAACTAATACAGGAAGCGCTCAAAATCTAAGCTATCGCAGGATGAAAAACCTCTGATACTTTTTTTAGACCTTCAAGATTTAGTATCTTTATTTTCTTTCCTTCAAAATCAACAAGACGCGCAGTCTTGAAATCTGATAAAAACCTTATTGTAGTTTCAGCGCAAGCGCCAGCCATGTTAGCTATATCAATTCTGGTAAGCGTTGAATTAACCGTCTTCCCGTCGTCGCAAAATCCGTAAAAATCTTTGATCATCAAAATTGCTTCTGCCACTCTTTGCCTGACCGGCTTGTGGGCAAGTTCCATCGCCCTTATTTCAGCAATCTTAAGCTCTTCAAACATCACTTCCATAATTTTTCGCGGAAATTTTACCGAGCAGGTCATGTATTCGTGAAAAATGGATTCAGGTATAAAGCATATAACGGAATCTTCAATAGCGACGGCGGTTGCTGTATAAGGCTCATTCCCAACCAATGCGAGGTAACCAACAATATCGCCGTCTTTAGCAAGGCGGACAATGTGTTCTTTGCCGTCCAAATCGGTCTTATATACTTTTACTTTTCCCCGTTTTATACAATATACGCCGGCAGGATGATTGCCTTCATAAAACAATATCTGACCGTGTTTATAAACGTTGGTTGATTTCTCGGAATTGATTCGTGAAGATTCTTTATTGGAGAGGCCGGCAAAAACGCTTCTTGTTTTTACGCCGCAGATCTCACATCGGGGAATTTCATAGGTCCTGTTCATATCCAATATCCTAAGTATTAACTAGTTGCACAAATATACCTTTTAATACTCACCAGTTCAATGAAAATATGATAAAAGTCA
>CAZMRG010000125.1:0-9381 GCA_964568655.1 uncultured Ignavibacteriales bacterium
CTAATTCAATAAATAATTTGACTAATGCATTCACCAATTCCCCGGTTCCGCCCATTACGTAGTGAATTCCCCATTCGCGCTCGAGATAATGTATCAGGGCGTAAATTGAAGTTGTATCAAACGGGTTGCCCCCTACCAGCAAGGGATGAAATGAAAAACACTGCCTTAGAAAATCGTTTTTGATAAACCCCGAAGTGTATTTATAAACGGATTTATATGATTTAAGTTTTATCAGGTCGGGAATTACTTTTATCATGTCTGAGAATTTAAGGAAAGGTTTATCGCCAAGCTCAACAAATCCTTTTTGGAAAATTGCTTTGGTAGTCTTTATGAACTCCGTATATCCCTTTTTATCATCAGGGTTCCATTTGTCTATCTGGCTAAGGGTAAAATTCGTATCGGCATTATAATCGAAACTCTTTTTTTCGTGATTAAATATTCTGTAGAACGGATCGAGCGGGACAAGCTTAACATAATCTGCCAGTTTTTTCCCGGCAAGTGTAAATAGTTCTTCAAAAAGAAACGGCGCGGTTATAACCGTCGGACCTGCATCGAATTTAAATCCGTTTATTTCATAAACGTAAGCGCGGCCGCCGGGTTTATCGCGCTTTTCAAAGATCTCAACGTCATATCCTCTTGCAGCCAAACGGATTGCCGCGGCAAGGCCCCCAAACCCGCTTCCGATAACAATTATTTTCTTTTTTGAATTTGCGATAACAGAATTAATTAATTTTTTAAGTCCGGGCTTTCTTCTTATTATAATATTCCCATATTACAATGTTTCCGGTGAGTAAGCTGAATCCGTATAAAAAATCTTCAATTGGAATTGTGAACAATCTAATATTCAGAAAAAAATCGCTTCCATAGGTAACAATTGGCCGCCATGTAAGGTAGCCGTTGATGATGAAAATAATTATAAACATTACAACCCAGAACACCCAGAATTTCCTGCTCAGGACAAGTCGCGTACGCAGAATCAAATCAAATAGAATCACCACAAAGACAGATAACACTGCAAGTATTGTATATTCTTTCACTTTTTATCCCTCATAAAATACTTAACAGTTTCCCACGTAAACAGCGCGCAGAAGGGGATGACAATGAAAAAAAGAACTTCTTCTATTGGTAAATTTACAATCTTAAACCCGGTAATATATTTTTCATTGAATCCCCAGTGTCCTCTCGAGGTTGCCCAAATATCCCAAACCACAAACACAATGAAAGGTATTAATATTGATAGTATAATGCGTGCCGGAAATTTGTAGAAATCCAGTTTTTTGCTAAAGCTTAGGACAAGCGGTCCTGCTAAACATACAGCCAATACTATGAAATATTCAAGCTTCATTATTGCCGATATTTATTATCAATAACATTTCAGCGCCAACAAGAGCCAATCCTATAAAAGTAAAGAGAAAATATCCGGAGACCATATTTATGACGGAAAAATTCAGAACATTCATTGAGAAAACTATCACAGGAATGATAAATAATTTTTTATTTTTGATTTTCTCTTCATCCCACTTAATAAACTTTTCCATAATTAAAGAGAAAACAAACCCAATTCCGAACCAGCTGGCAAAATTCTGTATTGGAACTTTGCCGCCTTCCCACAGCCAGAATCCGTTTGCAAACGACGCAAAAGGTTCAAGCAAAATATCGGTTGCCAGGATCAATACAGCCGAAACAAATGATATTACGAACGCATTGGCATTGCCAAGAAACAACTTTGCAATTAAAAAGGAGCTTGCCGTAACTGCAAACCATGCAAAAGCAATAGTGGGAGGCGCTCCTTTTATTAACGGATAAAGCGTATATGTATAGCTGTATGCGCCGAAAGGAAATGAATACCTGACTCCGATCAGTTCTATTACAAAAGATAGATCGAATATTAAGCAAGCTGAAATCAAAACGGAACGTAAATTAGCGAGATGGCGCAGGGCAAGGATGAGGATAACAGATTG
The DNA here is from genome assembly GCA_964568655.1 of uncultured Ignavibacteriales bacterium. GTDB lineage: Bacteria > Bacteroidota > Ignavibacteria > Tepidaquicellales > OLB5 > CAWFKW01. Next base: position 1,962 of record CAZMRG010000125.1, read on the forward strand.
CAGAGCCAGGAAAATCGAAGTTGTCCATAAGAACTGCCTTCCGTAATCGGTCAGCATAATAATAATTCCCACAGGAAACATTATACATACAAGTCCGGTAAAAAATTTATCGGGCTTAGTATAGCCGCTAATTTCCCCGGGCGTCGCGGTTTTCAAGGTACATTTCTTTTGTCACGCTTGAAATGAAGGTATCCATATCTGAATCCAGTTTTTCGCGCATGCGGTCGCTTAGGAATTTCTCGCCGAGTATTCCCGCCATAAAATGCACTTCGCTGGCTTTTTCACGGATCATCTTAATGTGAAAACGCAATGTTACCTTAGTTTGGCTGGCGCTAAGCGAATCGAATACGCCTTTACAATATAAATAATCCCTGACGCTATCTACAGACTCAAACAGGAGCGTATCTTTGGGCGGGCTTTTATCTTCTAATACGAAAGTGAGATTGTAAGGCGAAGCAAGAGGCGCTTTGATCCTGTATTGCCATTCGCTGTCTTTCTCGTTGATCTTTGTTACGCTTACAATGTCGGGAAAATATTTTGGATATATATCAAGGTTTTTGATAAAATCCATTACGATGCTTTCCGGTAAACTGATAGTCGCGGATTTCTCAACGTCAGCCGAAATGCTGAAAGAATATCCTTCGGACGCGTAGAGCCGGCCTGCTGATAAGCAAAACACTATTAAAATTAAAAAGTATATTTTTTTCATTAAGTAAAATAAGTTCCTAAATGCTTTGTTTCATTTTTTATCCGCTAATGGATTATAGACTCGTCCTTTCCACTTTGCGCCTTTTCCAAAGCGAAACCACCGCCATGAATTCGTTCCGATAATTGGAACCATGATGGCTCCAAGCGGATGCAAAATTGCAGATGAAAAACCAAGCTTAAACTTTATGGATAGAAGGATCCTTGCCGCATAGAGCAGGATCACCTGGATTAGTAATAGATTTAAGATAGTTTTTGAACCGAATGGCAAAAATATGTCAATTATTAATAAGACAAAAGGAAGAAAAAACAATACGAAATACATCAAATTTACGCCAAAAAGAGATAAAGTAGAAAATTCGAAACCTGCATATATGTTCTTCGAAAAGCCGTTCCAGATCTCGCCAAAACTGTGGTACATTCTTACGCTTAGTATGTCTTTGCCGTCTTCGCATATCAGCCGAAGCCCATTTTCCTTTATTTTTCTTCCAAGCCACACATCCTCAACCAGCGCGCTTTTTACCGATGCATGTCCGCCTATTTTTTCATAAGCTGTTTTTTTGAATAACATAAACGGCCCGATACCAAGCGAATACTTATTGAACCCGCGCTTATCGACAAAATAAAACGGCAGCAGGCACATGAGCGTAAACATGAGCATAGGCATGATTATTTTTTCAGCAACGCTAATCATTGTAAGTCTGGGAAGCAATGTGAGCAGGTCTGCTTTGCGGTAAACGGCAAGCTCAACTGAATCACGAATTGAATTTTTATAATGCGTTGTATCCGCATCTGTAAATAAAAGCCACTCGCCGCCTGCCGCTTCATAAAGCTGATTGCACGCATAACATTTTCCTGTCCAGCCCGATTCAAGTTGCTTTCCATTTATTGATTTTAGTTTTGGGTATGATGTTTTCAGCGAATCTATTATTTCGCCCGTTCTGTCTTCAGAATTATCATTCAATACAATCACTTCATAATTCGGATAATCCTGATTCAAAACTGATAGCAGAATATTTTCAATATTACGCTCTTCATTTCTTGCGGGAATGAGGACCGTAACAAATGGAAGTTCATCGTCAGGGATTTTTGCAGCGTTTTTTTTTCGTAATATAAACAGGTTTGAAAGGAATATCAAAAATAACACAAGAAGAATCGCCGTAATTAATAAATTATAGATCAGCATAAAGAACCATTAACGGATGTGGAATCATGTATTGTTGGTTGATTAAGCATGCAGTTTATCAATTGTTTTATTTCTTGAGTCTTTCCCATGAAAAATTGTCTTGAAGCTATCTAAATCATTAGCGGTAATTTTTGATTTAAGCGAGTCAACCTCAGTGGTCAGATTGTTTTGAAGGTTTAATGTAAACTCCTTTTTGTCTTTGACGGGCTCCTTTGTTCTTTCTGGCTTTCCAATTTGCAAAAATATCTCAGCGCGCTGCTCCATCAGGAACTCGTATTTCATAGCCAGAGGTATTAAGTTGACGCATCCTAATTTTTCAACGATAGAGCTTACCCCGGTAAAGAATTTCAAAGGACGCGTATCATTTGGCAGCAATACGCCCTGGGGGAAGATCCACAACAACCGTTTAGAATCTTTCAGCAATTTCGCCGCATAATCTATAGATTCCATAGCGTTTTGTGGGGAATTTCTGTCAACAGAAAAAACACCCAGCCTTCTGAAAAATTTATACTTCTGCATTTGTTCAATATCCATCATAAGGTATGAATCAACCTTCAGGACCTCTTTAGCCAGGTAAAAAGCAATAAACCCATCCCACCAATTCGAATGATTTACATAAGCTATTGTGGGAATTGCAGCGTCGATTCCGCTAAAATTCTCAGCGCCGCACAAATGTATTTTATGGAAATGCTTTTTCTGCAGTCTGTTGAGGTAGAGACTGAAAATCGCTTCAAACACCTTATTTTTCCTGGACTCAATCAAAATATTATTTAACTTAATATATTGATAATTAAGATTTAATTCAAAAGAACCGGCATTTAAATGACCAAAGTCATTTTTAACGGTGATATAAATCATAGTAATTCGGCTCTATACGGGGTTATTTTTGTTCAGCCCTTTTTAAAGTTATGCGGTTTAAAAACCGGTTTATCATTTAGGGAATACAAAAAATGGCAGCAAGAAAGATCTTTTTATGGCTGGCTGAAGGTACGGTACTTTTGGGAATAGTTTTAGCCGTGAACGCGCCGATGTTTATGTCTGTTTATTATTATGTGCTGAAGATATTGGACAAGATCAAAGGATTAATTTACTAAAAAAATTAATCGCTTAGTTCCGGTAAACGCAGCAAGGGAAATGTAGAAGCAGGTTTCCGTTCATAAGATTCATTTTTGAGAGGTGGAGCAAGTATGCTTTGCCTTTTTTTATTTGGTCTTCGCTTAGAAACAGTTTCCAAATAAATCCATAAAAGCTAATGTTATATTAAATTATATTTAACTAAATGAATCCGTATTAATTAATGTTCATCACCAAAGGCACATTATATTTTTTGCTCGTTGCGCTATCAGGAATTGCAGGCATTGTATTGCTGGGGTTTGCTTTAGTAAAACCGAAGGCTAAGCGTCTAATTCCACGCTATGTATCTCTGGCGCTTGGTATTGTGCTGTTAATAGTTTCAGTTTATACCGGGATCGATCTTACCCGGAAAACGTACAACAAAATTATAACGACCGTTTCGGCGCTTAAGAATTTTCCGGAGACTGTAAACACAGAAAACAACAGGGATACAACCGATTACATCAGAATCTTAAAACAATACGAGTCAAAACAATATAAAGATAAAATACCGGACGCCTTTTATACCGATTACGGATATTATGATTGGTGGCGCTTTCCTTTGGTTTACCCATATTCAATTTATTGTATTGATGTTCTTGACAGGGGCCAGGTCGCTAACGATAGCGGCAAAACCAGTTTTGAAAACGGCGGCTTAGCGAATACAATTTCTGATTATTTCGACAAGTTCACTTTTGATGCTAATTATTTTATCGGTATAACCGCCGCCGCTCCCGGATCAAACGATAGGGCCGGCGAATATTTTATGATCAGTTTTCAAAGCGGGAAAACAGAAAAATTTAAAGACAGAGATGCGTTGATTAAAAAGTTGGATGAAATAGGTTTTAACGGCAGCAGGGAGTTTATCTCAGTCAGAAACTACAGCGGAAGATTTTAGACATACCTTAACTACTATATATTGAGCTCTTGACATAATGAGCTCTTGACGCAGTCTGTTAATTAGTATATATTTGTTCCATCCGTTACACCCTAATTCTGGATAATATTAACGAGAAAAATCCTGTTTAAGCAAATTCATCAAAAATACCGAAAAACGTTAGATGTATGGCTATTGTATTTCCAATAATTAATGTTTAGATTTGCCGTAGTTTAAGGGACGGCATATTTTAAGACATGGAAGATACAATTAAGTCACTGGAATCCATAGGGTTTACAAATTATGAAGCTAAAGTATTTCATGTACTTTTCCAGGGACACCTTTTAACTGCTTCTGATATAGCAAAAAAAGCCGGGATACCGAGATCGTCGTCCTATGACGTGCTTAAGTCATTTACCGAAAAAGGAATTTGTAATGAAGTGCTGACAAGTTCCGTTGCACGCTATGAAATCATAGACCCCAAAGTTGTAGAAGATAAGATAGAAAAGGAGATACAGGATACCTTCAAAGATAAGATGGGCAAACTCAAAGATTCATTTGAGAAGCTGCAGCCTTTGTTTAAAGCAAAAGAACTTGAAGGACAGAAAGTAGATGTTGAGCTTATAAAAGGATTTAACCGTCACCGTTTCGCAAAGTTCATGGAGATCTTTAAGACGGCTGAAAAAGAAGCTCTTCTGATGACGAAGCTTGAAGGATTTGTTGATTCATCTGTCGACGAAATTACTCTGCGTTTTTTAAGCGGCGGCGGAACGCTTAAGACGCTTTATGAAGCCAGCGAAAATTTTAAGATCAGGGTTGATAATAAGTGGAAACAGATAACAAAGAACGAACTGCCTGATTTCTGTGAAACCCTGGTAGCCGAAGGCGAACAAATAAAGCTGGCTGACAAAATATACCAGAACATGTTAGTTGTGGACCGTAAAATTGTTTTTATAAGCCTGGTAGATCCAACCATTGCCAGGTATAACCGTTCGGATATAATAGTTAAGAATGAAAATTTTGCCGGTTCAATGGCTGATTATTTTGAAGGCTGTTGGGCGGCGGCAAGCACGCCAAAAGAATATAAAGCTAAAATTAGCTCTACATAAGCCAAAGCTGATGAAAAAGAATCTTGGAAATATAGTTCTTCTGTTAATTATTGTTGTTGCGAACTCAGTGAATATTTTTGCACAGTCATATTCCTGGTCGCCGCTAACAAACAGTTCCGGAGGGAACGGAGTTAACGGCGTTATATATTCAATTGCCGCATACCAGAATGATGTAGTGGTCGCTGGAGGCTTTACGCATGCCGGCGCCATAAACGCTAAGAACATCGCAGTATGGGATGGCTCATCGTGGTCGGCGCTTGGTTCCGGCGTTGGAAATTCAGAAGAAGACACAGTTTATGCGCTGGCGGTATTTAATGGCGCGCTATATGCAGGCGGAAGTTTTAGCTCTGCGGGCGGTAACTCCGCTAATAATATAGCAAAGTGGAACGGAACCGGATGGTCGGCGCTTGGCTCTGGCGCAAACGGTGTTGTCCGGTCATTACTGGCATACAATTCTGTTCTTGCGGTCGGGGGAGATTTTTCAAATGTCGGAAACGATATTGCCGCATGGACCGGTTCCACATGGCAGACTTTTGGCCAGGGATTTTCCGGCAGCGGCAGCATAGTTTATGCGCTGGCAGCTTTCAATGGACAGTTAATAGCAGCCGGAAGGTTTCAGCAGTCCGGTTCTACATCTGTGGATAATATCGCCTACTGGAACAATACAAGCTGGCATGCGTTAGGCGCAGGCGTTGGTTCAGGAAGCGACAGGGTTTATGCGCTGACAGTCTATAACAGCACGCTTATTGCCGGCGGAAAATTTTCTACCGCAGGCGGCAATGCCGCGAACAATATTGCAAGATGGACCGGTTCGGTTTGGCAAAACATAGGAGTATACAATGATATCGATAACGAAATTGACGCGCTGGCATCGTACAATAATAATTTGATAACCGGCGGCGCATTTAAGTTTGCGGGAGGATTATACACGAGCAGGGTATGCAAATGGAACGGCGCATCATGGACAAGAATGATCACCGGAATGAACGACCGGGTAAACGCACTAATGGTTAAAGATTCAAGCCTGTATTCGGCAGGCGAATTTGATTACGCAGGGGGGAACACAGCTAATAGCGTTGCAAGGTGGTATAGCCAGGCAACAGGTACTATCTCGGGGCTGGTTTTATATTCTGATAATAACCAGCCTGTACCAAGCGGTAAAGTCCGCGCTTTCAGAATTGATAAATTTACAAGAGAATTAATAGTAGAAGATTCTTCACTTATATCAAACGGGGCTTTCGCTATTCATGGCGGAATACATATTGACACATTGCGTGTAATTGCTTTTCCGGATGACGAGCTTGATTATGCGCCGACATACTACCCTTCTACTATTGACTGGAGCGCAGCTCTAACCGTTGTTCCCGGTTCTAATTCGACTAACATAAATATCATAGTTCCCAGGGTAGCTCCTCTTGTTAAGCCATTGCAGGGATCAGCCACGATAGGCGGCCATATATATCTCAATTTAAGCATTCCCGGGAATCCGTCGGGCAGCTATCCGTATCAGCGGGATGCTATTCTTTACGTTAAATCCGGCAGCGCTTTTAAGAGATTCTCCGTAAGCCAGGAAGATGAAACTTACGTCACTTCTCAGCTTGACCCGGGGACTTACGACTTGTTTGTTTATAGGGCGGGGTATATGTCTGCGGTAAGAACGGTCGTATTAGGAACATCAAATATAGACACAATAAATTTCCATCTTGATACGCTTGATATAATAGGGCTTCACAATATTAGCCAAAGCGTTCCGAAAAATTTCTCGCTTGCTCAAAATTATCCGAATCCGTTTAATCCTGCCACGTCTATATTGTTTTCTTTATCTAAGTCGGGGCATGTGGAGCTTACGGTATATAACGCCCTCGGGCAGAAAGTAGCGATGCTGGTCAATGAGGAATTAAAGCCGGGTGAGTACAAGTATAATTTTGACGCATTGTCGCTGCCAAGCGGGGTATATTTTTACCGTCTGAGCGTTAATGATTTTATTGATACAAAAAAGATGGTCCTGATAAAATAAAAGAGTTAGCCGGTTAAGCCGGCATCGGTCCGTTTTCCGGGGGGTAAACGGAAAAAAGAAATAGTGCAGGATATATTATAGAGGTTCAAACATTTATTAACAGGGGGATACTAAAATGGCGTTCAAAAAACTATTCTTGTGGTTTTCTGAGGGGGTTGTTCTTTTAGGTATTGTTTTTCTGGTGAACGCCCAGCTTTTTATATCGGTGTATTATTATGCCGTTAAAGCGCTGGACAAAATTAAATCAATGATTCTATAGTGAAGTTTACGGTATTTAGCGGTAAGTTTTTACATGCAGTTTAAAGTTTTCAGATCAATATAAAATATTCCGGGTTTTCAAATACGGGATAGTGATTTGCAAAAGAATATGTATCCGGTTCTTATTGGAGGAGAAAAGACTTATAAGAAAGGAC
>CAZMRG010000126.1:0-8036 GCA_964568655.1 uncultured Ignavibacteriales bacterium
ATGGTGCCTTAATTTTAACAAACGCACAAAAGATACTTACTATTACGGAATAATTATTTATAAGTCGGAAGAAGAGTAGTTGATTTAGTGAAAGAAATAAAAAAGGCGTTCAATTTGAACGCCTTCAATCTTTAATCTGATAATTTACAATCTTATAATCATGTTATGCCGCCTTAACTACGCTAACAGGATAGCTTTCCGGATATATCAAACATTTCACTTCGTGTGTTGTCTGATTTAACGGCGCTAATATGGGCTGAATATGTTCGCATTGTCCTTTGATGATTTTCGGACAGCGCGGGTGGAAATAACAGCCAGTCGGCACATTTGCAGGTGAGGGCACGTCGCCAGTTAAAATAATCCTGCTTCTCTTATGCCTTGGATCAGGTACTGGTACCGCTGAAAGCAAAGCTTCTGAATACGGGTGCTTAATATTCTTATAAAGTTCGTCGCAATTGGCAACTTCAACGATCTGCCCAAGATACATAACAGAAACTCTGTCGCTGATATGTTCAACAACAGAAAGGTCATGTGATATAAACAAATAAGTTAAGCCAAGTTCGTTCTGCAGGTCCTGAAGCAAATTTATTATCTGAGATTGTATAGATACATCAAGCGCGGAAACAGGTTCATCGCAAACAATGAATTTCGGTTCGACAGACAGAGCTCTTGCAATACCGATTCTCTGCCTTTGGCCGCCGGAAAACTCATGAGGGTATCTTCTTGCGTGAAGCTTTGAAAGCCCCACTTTTTCAAGAATTTCTTCCACACGTTTTTCAGCTTTCTCGCCTTCGGCAAGCTCATGGTATTTTAGGATCTCGGTGATCATTCCGCCAACGGTCATACGCGGATTCAACGAAGAATACGGGTCCTGAAAGATTATCTGCATATCTTTACGCACCTGCTTCAGGGCTTTATTATCCATTGTCGTAACATCTTTGCCTTCAAACATTACCCTGCCGCCGGTTGGCTCTATAAGCCTGAGTATAGTTCTGCCGATAGTGGTTTTACCGCAGCCTGATTCGCCCACAAGGCCAAGCGTTTCGCCCTTGTTTATTTTAAATGAAACGTCATCTACCGCTTTTACATTGCCAATAGTCTTTGAAAATATCCCTCTTTTTATCGGGAAATATTTCTTTAAATTTTGAACGTCAACAAGTACTTCAGGCATAATTTACACTTATTTTGTCATTCCCGCTCAAGCTCAGGATACAGGAATCTTGGTTTTAAGTTAATAATCATCAAATATAGGTTTTATGACTTATAGTTGCAATGAAAGACAGTAGAGCTAATTGCATAAAGTATTTGGTAGTTTTTGAATCGGTAAAATGTTCAAACCTGACAGGTTTCCAAAAACCTGTCAGGTTTTGTTTATAAGATTTTACCTATTCCCCAGAGATCTTAAAATCAAACGGTTTCCCGTCAGTTGCGTCGAAATCATCCACAAAAAGCACCGGTGTCGCAAAGATCTTGCTGCCTTTTTCTTTCTCAATTTTCAGCGCCGAATAAGGAATATTAACGCTAAAATCCTTAACTTCTTCCGCATAATTCCGTATATCCATCTGTTCGGTAAATCCAATGGCTTCACCGTTTACGTATGAATAATATTCGTTTGAAGAGAATACCGGGCTGCCATCGGCATAATTCAAAAATACAATGATTCGCGCGTCATCGCCGAAATTATTATCCAGCTTAACGCTTCCTTTAATTTCAATATTTTTGCCTGTTCCTTCTGCGCCGTTCTGTCCGTCAGCAATGTTCTTTATCTGCAGGTCAGAAAGAACTTCATCCACTATCGGATTCTGGTCGTCAACTGAGTTTTCATCGCCGCTTTTAATTTCCTTCTTATCTTCCATATCTTTTGCTATCCAGCATTCTCTTATGCACTGTTTAAACGCATCGTAAGTTATCCAGCAAAAACCGCCGTCGCGCCATGCCGTGCCCCATGAGTTCATTATCCTGAAACATTTCTTACTCTCATCATACCCTACTATCAGCATTGCATGGCCCATAGCTTTGCTATCAACCTGCATTGAGCTTACAACCGGGTCGCCGTTAGGATTTCCAAAAGCCTGGTCAAACGAAATTGCGATAATAACAGGGTACCCTTTTGAGAGGTAGGACTTTATTCCTTCAATATCCTTCGGGTCGATTGTTTTTGCCCATGCTATTTTAAAATTCTTTGCTTCGTTATCAGCCGCATCATTTGGCTTTGTAGTAAAGTCTGCATCGTCATACGGGTCGGCAGCCAGGGAGGCGACTCCTTTTGACTGCACCACGTTGAATGCATCCACAAATCTTGAACCATTATCCTGTCCATGATTTACCTGGTTATAAATATATGCCGGACTGAACACATGCTGTTTATTAATTTCGCCTCCTGTTGCTACATCCCAATTCCTTGCCGACTTTTCCTGATATGATTTCATTCCATAGGCGATTGACCAGCCAACGCAGCTGTTCTGCGAGCCCTGGTTGCCGGGCGGCGGCATTTTTGTGGATAGATCTATTGACTCCGGAAGCTTTTGCGATGAGCCGTAAACCGGCGATTTTGCATTATTGATTTTATGCAGCGTCGCGGTATCTGTGAACTGTAATCCTGAACCCTCAGGTCCCTGCTTTTTTGAACATCCAATAAGGAAAATGAGTATAAGAACCGGAAGATAAAAACGGAGTTGTTTTATCATATTAATTAATTTTAAAATTATGTTATTGTAATCGCGGAATTTGGCGATAAATGTTCACTTTTCAAAGCCCCAAAAGACGCAGGGATAGTTTTAAGAATTCAATGCAATATTAAACATATCGCCGCCACGGCTGCAGTTTCGCTTCTGAATTTTCTTTTGCCGAGCGTAATCAATTTGAAGCCGGATTCAAGAGCTATGCTCACTTCTGAATCACTGAATCCGCCCTCAGGTCCTATGAATAATGCGACGGTGTTTGATTTTTCTATTCCGCAATCGCTAATTGGAATTCCGAAATCGTTTTCCTTTTCATGCGCTATCAATTTTATACCATCTTTGCAATTTTTAACTGCTTCGTCAAATGAGACGGGCTTTTGAATTAATGGCATAAATGAACGCTGAGATTGTTTCATTGCCGCAAGCGCGATGGATTGCCATCGTTCGGTTTTGTCGCGTTCTTTGTTTATAACAAATTCGGTTATTACCGGCTGAATCATATTCACGCCCAGCTCAACAGATTTTTCTATAGCAAATTCAAACCGGTCAGGATTTTTAAGCAAACTCTGATATAATGTCACTTTAATTTCAGGTTCGTTCAGGCTGAAACTAGTGCTTAATATATTACAATCTATTCTGTCTTTTGATATCTTATCTATCCTGCATCTGTAAAGATTTCCTTCGCCATCGGTTACGTTTATCTCTTCACCTGATTTTTTTCTAAGCGATTTAGCTAAATGCTTTGCTTCATCATCAATTATAATAAGTGATGATGCGCTTATATATACTTTTGGCGTGTAGTAGTGTTCCATATTCTTTTCAATTGCGAGCGTCAGCGAAGCAATCTCGTTGGTGTCGCACCCCCTCTGTATCTCCCCCTGTTAGGGGGAGACGATATTAAAGTATTAATGCTAGTTCTTATCCGAATATTACTTAATCTAAGTCGCGCTATAATTTCTAAAACTTTGCGCTTAAGCTTAACGCAACCTGTCCTACAATAGGCTTCCCGAGCCGGAAATCCCATTCCCCGCGTATCATATATCCAAGCGGCGCGATAAAATCCAAACCGATCCCTGTTCCTGATTGGAATTTTCTGTCATGTATTTTATCATCGTGATCGAATACAGTTCCAACATCATAGATGATTGTAAAGTACAATCCATGCCGCAGATCAAAATTCTTTACGATAGGTATATCGCGAATTATAGCGATGTCTCGGGCTTTAATATATCTCGGACTTAATATCGGAATTCTAAGCTCATCAAATAATGTCAGCATGTCTTCGCCTTCGTATGCGATACCGCGCCAGCCTCTCACATAATTTTCGCTGTACCCGAGGAACTCATGATTATAAACCGGTATCTCATGGCCAATAGCAAGGCTTGAAAAAACCCGCGAAGCAACTGTAACGTAATATCTCTTTGTTATATAGAAAGGGAGGAAGCTCTGCCCTTCAAATGAGAATCTCCCGAAATTTATTGTGTTTTCAATCTGCCCGTATCTTGAATATGACGTACTAACATAATATCCTTTGGTGGCGTACTCTCTAATATCTCTCGAATCGAATGTCGCTCCTACGCCTACCGTCATATATTTATCTTTACCCGAAGAATTTATTGTTCTGCCCGGCGCATACTGCGATACTCTCAGATAATCAAAACCAACCTGAGTGAACACAGAAAGATCATGGCTTAAATACTTACCTAAAGTAAAAGATGTGTTGAATTCAAAGTTATCGTAATTATTATCATTATACTGCAGCGCAGCGCCTTCATTTTCCCTTCCTACTGCAAGTAAACTCTGGTTTCTTGATTTGGAATATCCTATGCTGTAACTTGAAAACAAATGAAGCTTCTCGCCGATCCACGGAACAGAATATGAAAAGCTGATGGACGGATTATAAAACACTCTTCCGTAAAAGCTAAGCGATTCATTCCTGCCCCTGAAGTTATCCCACCTCAAATTCATAGCCAGCCAAAGCTTCTTCCAGTATTCGCCGTCATCAACTCCGCCAGTGGGTAACGGCAGTATATACCAGCGTTCATTAACATCAACGTTGAGCAGGATCTGTTTATCCTTAACGGGCACGGGTAAAATATCTACTCTTGCAAACAATCCGAGGTTATAAATATTTTTCAGGTCTTTTGTATATTTTGCGAGAGTGAAAAGGCTGTCCCGTTTAAGCGACATCTCTCTTAGAATTATGTCGTCTTTTGTAATTTCATTCCCTGATATCACAACTTCTCTTACTCTGAGCTTTAACGTATCAATTGCAATCGAATTTTTTTCTATGAATTTTGTCAAAGTATCTTCCTGGGCAAACAGTTTGCCCGAAAGAAATATCATGATCAGAACAAATAAAATTATGAAGATTAATTTTGCGATATAAAACACTGAATTATTGCAGGTTATTTTTCTTCTTCGCGTCTATAGCAAGCTGGTAATTGGGTTCTGCCAGCAGGGCAAGGTCAAGGTATTTCTTAGCTTCATCCGTGCGGCCCGCCGTTATTAAAACATTCGCCGACCGTGTAAGCATCATTGAATAAGAACCCATAATAGTTTTATGATAATAATCATCCTGGGTTGTTGGCGTGAATTGGAAATCGTATGTTTTGTAGTCAGGGATATAATTGTCTTTCACTTCTTCGGGTTTCATAAGCCTTAAGAGCAGTCCGTCCGGCACTCTAAGGTAATTTGCCGCAAACGGCTCGTTCCTGTTTTGTGGTATTTCCCATGTCTCGTATATTTTCCTGCCCGGATTGTTTGTAACTACGCTTGTCAGCAGGTCGGCGTAAGCCTTATTTATTGCGTTTACGTCATAAGGCAGGTTATGCTCAAACCTATCCAGCAGTACAAGAAACTTTTCTATTTCAGGCCGTGAATTATTATAAACCGCGGGATAATTTCTTTCCAAAAAAGTGTAATACCATGATCTCCTCAGCAGCTCCCTATCGATCACCACAATATCGGGCCGCATTTTCTCTACATACTTATAATACCAGCTGGCTGATACCCAAAAATCCCATTGCGTAGTAATTACTATCCCGTTCGGCTCGATATTTTTGAAATTGTTCATCGCGAATTCCTGTACGGTGTAATCTTTGCTCTTATCATTTTCTTTCCAGTTGGTTTTAAGAGGGATAAGCGCCACAACCAGCAAAGCCGCGGCAAACACTGCCTGAGACCCTGTAGTTTTTAGGTTCTCAGTAACTTTCTCCGCAATAAGCAGCGCACCAAAGCCGATCCAAATAACAATTGTTATATATGAAAGCAGGAAGTAAGAATCTATATCATGAATATCATAATTCACTGAATACAGCAAACAGCCAAAGAACGTAAGCAGGGTAAAGTAATATATAGTAACGTTATATCTCGAAAGCCTGTAAACGCCAATGAGAGCTAGAATTATTACGCCGGCGCCGTATTCCGAGCCAAGCGAACCCGTAAACTTTGTGAATTGGTCCGCAACGGACTTATTGGCAGAAGACAGAAAAAGATAAGTCATAGCCGCAATTATCAGGAAAGCGCCGAAATGATACCACCCGTTAATTGTCTTTTGTTTCAGCAAGCCAAAGACCGATAGGCCAAGCGTTGTGCCAATTAACAAAAGAAATATCGGAACTGAACCCTGCGCGCTGAATATCCATACTGTAAACTGCTTGGCCGTGAAATGCCAGATGAATCTTTCCATGTTGTATGGGTTACCCCATATCAATACAGGATTCATATTTGCGCGAATCGGCAGGTACAAATACAGCGAAAGTGAAATTATAAAACACACAGCCATGTATCCCAGCAGCTTGAACATGCGCTTCTTATCTTTATAATTTGTGATAAAAAACAAAGTGAGGCACGCCGGCGCCAGCAATATGGTTGTCATGTGATTTGTAAACGAGAGCCCAAGCAAAAAAGCAAATAGAAGATAGCCGCTGTTTTCTTTTGCGAACGAACCGCCGGTCGCTTTACTGATCTTTGTATCCATAATTGCCTTAAGGAAAACAAACATCAGCGTAATTGCGAAGAAACAATGTATCGGATATACTTCAACGGCATTTGCTGTATCCCAATATGTTTGTGAAAAGCCAAGTACAAGACATGAAAAAGTTACAAGCGCATATTTAATGAGATCCGGAAGGGCAGGGGATTTAGACGCCGCTGCGGAGCTTTGCTTTTGTCCTTTTTTTTGAACTGCCGTCACGGAATAGTTTTCCTTCTTTAATATCATTAATCTCATCAGGAAATAAAACATCACAATCCCAAGCGCGCAGAAAAACGCGCTCATCGTGTTCATCTTATATACTTCGCTGGATGAGAACGGCAGCATTGAAAACAAATGCCCTATAATAGTGAAGAATGGATATCCTGTTGGATGCGCGATGCTTAATGTAGATGCAACGGTAGTAAGCTCACCCGCATCAATAAACCAAACTGATGGAGCAAGCGTTAGTATGTAAACAATAAATGCGGCCAGCGCCGCCAATATGCTTAATATGAGATTGTAAGATTTCCGGTCCATTATTATTTAGACTCTTTCAAGAATCAATCGCATTTGCCTAAATTTTTTGATTAAAAAAGAGCCCGGCGAAACAGGCGTCCCGCCGGGGTATATATCAACTCTAATTAGCATAAACTCCGTCAAGCATTCTCCAGTAATAGCCTGCGGCTTTATCTATTGCCTGCAGGGCCCGCGACTGTTCCTGTTCGGTTGCGCAGCTCTTCAGAAGCGCTTCGGATTCCGCCTTGCTGTGGAGTACATCAGCTTCTTCGTGAACTGTAAAGAATTCAATCGCTTTCTTTGAATCAATTTTATAAAATTTCTTAAGCCCATCTATTTTTACTTTTGCCACTTCCGGAATTTGTTTCTCGTAGCCGAGCAGCGCTGCAAGGCCAATTCTGAAATCAGATGAGCGGCAAAGAGAGTAGAATCCGTCAACCATGTTACGAACCGCGTTATTCGGTTCAACAGCGTTTATTTCTTTTTCAGAAATTCCAAGCGCATTGCAGAAATTGAGCCACAGCGTCGGATGGTCCTCAACTTTGCTTTTATATCCTTCTTCATCGGCAATGTTTTCAACAAGCATTTTCCGTATTTCAGGGTCCGGGCAGTTTGAGTGCACCGCGCTCACGAACATCGGGAAATTCTGAACAAAATAATAATACTGCTTCGCATACTCCTGCAGCTCGGTAAGTGAAAGCTTTCCTTCGTTCCACTTTTGGTAGAACGGATGTTTTAAGATACTTCTTTCTTCAAGAATTTTATCTATAGCTGATAAGAATTGGTCTTTTGATAACATGTTATATACTTCCTCTCTTTGTCATTCCCGTCCTTCGACTACGCTCAGGATGCGGGAATCT
>CAZMRG010000126.1:8136-9265 GCA_964568655.1 uncultured Ignavibacteriales bacterium
ATTTGTTTAGTATTTCGATATTCGTATTTCGAAATTTACTATTTATTATTTACTATTTACTATTTGCTAAAGTGCTTTAACGTATTTTACCGCTGCTTTGATCTCATCATCGGTAAGCTTGCCTTTCCATGCCGGCATATCGTCATCGTCTTCGTTTTCTGCTTTCACGCCGTTGGAAATTATTTTCAATAGCTGAGCGTCGCTCTTTGATTTTGTTTTTGAGCCTGTAAGGTCAGGTGCATTCTGGATTTTGCCTCTTCCGTCTTTGCCGTGGCACTTCGCGCATTTCTTCGGCCATATTGCTCCAAAATCTACGTCGCCATTGCTCGGCGGCTGCTTGGTGTCATCTTTAACTGTCGCATCTTTCTTGTCGTCTTTAGTCTTGTCGGCATCTTTCTTTTTGTCGTCTTCCTTTTTCTTATCATCTTCCTTCTTTTGGTCAGCTTGTTTTTGCTGCGTGGAATCTGTTTTCTGCTGTGTTTGCTGTTGCTGCTGTTGAGTCTGTTGCTGTGTTTTTACAGTGTCTTTAGGCGGAACCTGGGTTTGCGGCTGGTCGTCTTTCTTTCCGCATGAAGCCAGCAGGAGGGCGGCAATAAGTAATGCTGCAAGTTTAATTCTCATAAATTTGTTTAAATTTTGAAATTTATTTAATATTAATCAATAAATTTACCGATTGATGGCTTAATATTCAACATCAAACGTTAGATGTGAGAATTGAGATTTGCGATGTGAGATTTGAAAAGCAAAGGCAGATCAAAACATTAGCCGCACTGCGTGACGCCAACGGCGTTAGAATAAACGCAGATAAGTTATGATTATCTTCTGTAGGGCTCGCTTGCCCGTTTACCCGGCTCAGACGGGCCTTTGGCTATCTTTTAATTCTGAGTCCGAATCCGCCACGGCAGACAGTTTGGGACTCTCTATGAACAAATAACCACAAAGCACGCTAAGAAATCACCACAAAGCACACAAAGAAATCATATGTACGTTCATCCGATGACTCAGACGTCATCGGATGAATGAAGTAGAAATTCTTAAATATTATAAATCCCCCCTTTTTTTTTAAAAGGGGGGACGATATTCCTGTATATTATAAAATTATACCAATAGTAAAATGTAACCAGGATAC
>CAZMRG010000127.1:0-9178 GCA_964568655.1 uncultured Ignavibacteriales bacterium
TCCGTTTTCCATATGTTGGCATAAATATATCCTTTTATATATTCCAGTTCGTTCAACATGTCAACAGGAATGCCGTTTTCCGTCACCGCAAGCGTTTTGACCGGCTGTAAATTTTCCGGGCTTAGGTAAGTCAGTTTATCCGTGCCATCGTCCATAATTATGTTCGTTCCGTCAGTTGTAAGCGACCAGCCCTCGGGATTTGAATAATGAAATGTTCCAAGCTGTTTAAAAGATTTTGCATCATAAATAAAGCCGATATTATTCTTATAAGTAAGTTGGTACAGCTTATCATTAAAAAACACTATGCCTTCTCCGAAGTATTTTGTTCTGTCAATTTCCTCTTTGACCGACATCTTACCCGTTGCTGTATCTATTATTCCGATCAATGACCTGCTTTGCGGCAGTCCACCCGGTGAGCCCGTGCTTTCAAACAGCTGGCCATCATGAAATAATAATCCTTCGGTGAATAAATTAGTATCATGCGGGAAATATTTTACTACTGAATAGCTTATAGTCTGAATTACAGGATTTTGCGGCGGTGTGCTAATTACAATTGGCTTCTTTTCGCTGCATCCAAAAAAAATGCTTACAATAAATACAACAGTGAGAGTCCTTATCATTTATTTTGCAGATAATCCTTCACAAGCTTCAAAGCTTTCCCTCTGTGGGAGATTGTGTTCTTGGTTCCAAGATCAAGCTCTGCATATGTTTGTGTGTAACCATTGGGAACAAACAACGGGTCATACCCGAAACCATCATTGCCTCTCATCTCAGAGATAATTTTTCCTTCGCAAACCCCCTCAAAAACATGTTTCTCGGTTCCGTCATACAGAACCATAACGCACTTAAATCTTGCGGCGCGGTCTTCATCTTCAGCATCACCCATCTCCTCAAGCAGCTTTTTGCAGTTATCAAGATCCGTCGCGTTTTCCCCTGCGAACCTGGCAGAGTAAACTCCCGGTTCGCCCACAAGATAATCAACTTCAAGACCCGAGTCATCTGCCAGCGTTAAGATTTTAAGCTGGTTATAAACCTGTTCTGCTTTAAGTGTGGCGTTCTCTTCAAATGTTGTACCTGTTTCATCTATGTCAGGAAAACTATCTTCCAAACCGGTTATTTCAAATTCTGAATCTTTGAAATATTCCGTTATCTCGCGTACTTTTCCTTTGTTTTTTGTTGCAAGGATCAATTTTTTCATTATGTTGTTCTCACGAATGATTCTTTATACTGGAGCTGGTAAAGTTTTGAATATATTCCGCCCATTTCAAGCAGTTCCTGATGGTTGCCTACTTCTCGTATCTCGCCTTTGTGCATAACAATTATTTTATCGCACTTTTGAATTGTAGATAGCCTGTGAGCTATAATAATAGAAGTTCTGCCTTCCATCAGCTTATCAATAGCTTTCTGAATTAGTATTTCCGAATTAGTATCAACGCTTGAAGTAGCTTCATCGAGTATCAGGATTCTCGGGTCATAAGCCAGCGCGCGCGCAAATGTTATGAGCTGCCGTTCGCCCTGAGATAATGTGACGCCGCGTTCCTTAACGTTCTGGCTGAATCCTTCCGGCAGCCGTTCTATGAATCCGTCGATACCTATTATCTTTGCAGCTTCTTTGATTCTCTCATCGCTTATCGAATTGTTCCCTAAGCTGATATTATTTTTCACGGAATCTGAGAACAGGAAAATATCCTGCACAACAAGGCCTATATTGCTCCTGAGATTCTCTTTTGTAATGTCTTTTATATTAACGCCATCAAGAAGTATCTCGCCTTTTTGCACGTCATAAAACCTGCAGATAAGGTTCATAATCGAAGTTTTGCCTGCGCCTGTTGCGCCAACAAATGCAACCTTCTCGCCCTGCTTTATATTTATTGATAGATTCTTTAAAACATAATCTTCTTTAATATATGCAAACCACACATTCCGGAATTCAATATCTCCTTTAACATATTTCAGCTCTATAGGATTCTTAGGTTCCGGAATTATGTCCTGCCTGTCAAGCAATCTGAAAATTCTTTCTGAAGATGCCATGGCAGTCTGCATAATATTGTATTTTTCGGACAGGTCCCTTATAGGGCGGAAAAACATTTCCGAATACTGGAGGAATGAAATAAGAATACCGATGGTCATGCCGCCAACCATCCCCTGGACCACTTTGCCACCGCCGTACCAGATAATAAGCGCGACTGATACCGCCCCGATAAATTCAACGATCGGGAAAAATACCGAATAGTAAAAGACGGACTTTTTGTTGGCGATGGTATGATCAAGATTTATCTTCTTAAAATCATCAATCGTTTTCTTTTCTTTATTGAAAATTTTAACAACCATTATGCCGCTGATGTGTTCCTGAAGGTACGAATTCATCTGCGCCAAATACAGCCTGACATCTCTATACGCCGCTCTTACTTTGCGCCTGAAAACCATTGTGGCGTATATCAAAGGGATAACAACCGATAGGCAAATCAAAGTCATCTGCCAGCTCAGGGTTAACATAAAGAACAAAATTCCAGCAATGGTAAAAACGTCGGCGAATATCATCACAATACCCGATGAGAACATTTCATTCAGCACTTCAATATCATTAGTAAGCCTTGTCACAAGCTGCCCAACGGGATGCCTGTCAAAGAATCCCATCGATAGTTTCTGCAAATGCTCAAACAGCTCCATACGCAGGTCGTAAATAGTCTTTTGCCCGACCCATTGCGTGAGGTAAGTCATTGCATACTGCAGCAAGCCCGATGCAAAAAGCGTCACAAATAGTAATATGATAATCCTCAGCAGTCCCGCCGAATCTTTATTGGCTATATAATTATCAATTGCTACTTTGGTCAGGTACGGGCGGATAGTGCTCGCGAAAGCAACGCCCAGCGTAAGAACTATTGCCACTATCACCCATTTGAAATACGGCCTGAGGTATTTCATCAGCCGCTTCATCAAATGTGCATCGTAAGCTTTACCCGTTATCTCGTCTATTTCCCGGGAACCTTCTTTGCTTTTCTCTTTCTCGTTATTTTCTTTTTCTTCCGCCATTAATTAATTTTATCCGCCGGACCGATTGGAGCAGTCAGACGGTTATAGTCACAATTCTTTCAGTTCTTCTTCTAATAATTGTTTGAAGAAGATATCCGCGTAAATTCCTTCCTGCTGGATCAGGGATTCATGCGTTCCAATTTCAGCTATTGTACCTTCTTTAAGCACAACTATCCTGTCCGAGTTCTTTAAAGTTGATACTCTGTGGCTGATCAAAATTGTCGTGCGGTTTTTCATCACATCCTTTAATCCGGATAATATCTCTTCTTCTGTGTAAGTGTCCACAGCTGAAAATGCATCATCGAGTATCAGGATCTTTGGGTCGGTAAAAATCGCGCGGGCAATAGATGCTCTTTGCTTTTGTCCGCCGGAGAGATTAATCCCGCGCTCGCCAAGCACAGTATCGAACCTGTTCGGGAATGAATCTATATCTTTATATATCTGCGATATTTTTGATGTCCAGATTATCCTGTCTTTGTCTGCGTCTTTCAATCCGTATGAAATGTTGTGCTCTATGCTATCAGAGAATAGAAATGTTTCCTGCGGCACATAACCTATTGAGGTTCTTAAAACTCTAAGCGGAATATCTTTTATATCGCGCCCGTCGAAAAGTATTTTTCCTTCGCCCGCTTCAAATAACCGCGGTATCAGGTTCACTAATGTGGACTTCCCAGAACCAGTGTGCCCGATTATGCCGATGGTTTCGCCGGCTTCGATCTTCAAATTTACATTCTTTAAAACATACGGGAAATTCTCATGGTAGCGGAAATTCAGATCTTTAAACTCAATGCTTCCGGTAATTTCATTTACTAATTCTTTAATACCGTTTCCGTTTTCATCGGCGTGAGTCCCGACTGTTATGTCAGTAATAATTGGTTTATTATCAAATATCAGCGCAAGCCTTTTCATGGATGCATCTGCGCGCTGGGTAAGGTTTACAACCCATCCAAGCGAAATAATGGGCCACGTTAATAAGCCAAGGTATATTATAAATGCGGTTAGCTCCCCGATGGTCAGCTGGCCATTAATAATTTTATTGCCGCCAACATACAACACTGTTACAACCGAAACTCCTATCATTGAAAACATCAACGGAAACGAAAACGCCTGAACTTTAGCCAGCTCAAGATTCTTCTTCATGTAATCAAGCGATATTATGCGGAAGCTTTCGGTTTCGCCTTTTTCTCTTGTATAAGCTTTTACGACTTTAATACCCGATAGATTTTCCTGCGCTTTTGTGGTCAGGTCAGAAAACTGTTTCTGTACTTTTTCAAATTTATAGTTTACGGCTTTGCCTATCCTGTATACAACATACGAAATTAGCGGTATCGGTATTACAGCTATTAACGTAAGACCCACATTCATTGAAAGCATCAGGCTTATCGCCATAATGAAATTTACAATTGTTTCAGAAGTGTACATAATTCCCGGCCCGATAAAATTCCTTACTGCGGAGATATCGTTTGTCGCCAGCGCCATTATTTCACCGGTAGGGTGAAAATGAAAATACTGCTGGTCCTGGTCCAGGATATGCTCGAAAAAATCGTTTCGTAGGTCATTTTCAATTTCGCGCGATACTATAATAACTGTTTGGCGTGTGAGGTAGAGGAAAAATCCGCTCGCCCCGGCAAAGCCAAGCGTCAGCAATGCATAATTAAGCAGAGAATGATATTCCCCTGTGTTTTTTATTGAATCAATAGCCTTGGAAACGACAAATGGGATGAAATTTGTGAATATTGCGCTGAGGCAAATAACAATTAAGCCTACAAACAACTTAAGTTTATAGCGCTTTAAGTATGGAATTAGCCGTTTTAAATAAGTCATGAACTCAAATTTACGGCTAATAAATTTTCTAATCTACATTAAACGAATTGCACAAATCAAAAAACCCCGCCTTAATTGACGGGGCTCGCTTAAAAACAATTGAGATTTATTATTTTATCAGGACCATCTTTCTTGTCTGCACAAAATCGCCGGTTTCCAGCTTATAGAAATAAACTCCGCTCGGAGAGTTTGTCGCATCCCAATTAACCTCGTAACTTCCGGGCTGAAGTGGCTTATTAACGATGGTTGCAACCTCCCTGCCAAGAACATCATAAATTACAAGCTTTGCGTCAGCTGTCTGCCGTTTGCCGTCTGCCGGAACTGCGAATTTTATCTTTGTAACCGGGTTAAACGGGTTCGGATAGTTTTGGCTGAGCGAATAGCTCCCGGGTATTCCGGGGCCTGTTGTTATGCCTGTAAGCGAATCATTCATCTG
The DNA here is from genome assembly GCA_964568655.1 of uncultured Ignavibacteriales bacterium. Taxonomy (GTDB): domain Bacteria; phylum Bacteroidota; class Ignavibacteria; order Tepidaquicellales; family OLB5; genus CAWFKW01. The sequence goes on from CAZMRG010000127.1 coordinate 5,294, forward strand.
GTATCTGAATGCACGGTATGTGAATACATTTGAATCTAATGTCATTTCAAATACTTTTGTACCGTTAGTTGTAACTTCAGTTATTGTTGGATTTGTCGCTCCCCATGAGATCAAAGTATTCCCATTCGGAAGCCTCTGCACGTCGCCCATAGCGGAGCCGTAATAATCCGGCGTATTTCTGTATTGCCATACAAGGGTTGCTGTTTTATTTACCTCATCAACGTTATACTCGCAGGCTCTTGAATGCGGCGGCGTATGAAAATTACCGTTGTCAAAAAGCGTCAGGTTAGAGCCGCTGACCCTTCTTATATCATGTTGGTGGGAAAACTTTTCAGGATCGCCGATAAAAGTGAACTGATTATTTTTCCCCCCAAGCCTCCAGATAATATCGCCTGTGTTCCTGTTAATTTTTGTGATCTCATCCATATGCCTTGATGACAGAATAATATTGCCGTCACTTTCAACTTCGAGAGCATTGCCGTGAACATAATCGATAATGCTTGATGTAAAATTTTCATGCGTTGCGTCCAGTATACTGAAGTGATCCCAGCTCCTCCACTGGAATATAACATTTCTATTCGGGTCGATCTCCTGTATTATCAGGCCTGTTACGAGCGCATTGGTATCGCCGCCGGGGTAGATCAAGCTCATATTAACATATTCCTCGTCATAGCTTAAGAGATAAGCGGAGCCATCCTGAAGAACCCTTAGTTCATGCAGGTCTGTTATATAACCGTTGCCCGTATAAAAAGTATCGGCTAAATTATATGAACTGTTCAAACCGAAATATTTATAATATTGCTGGTCAAAATATGTCAGCAAACCATTAGGCTGTTTATCAAAGTTCCATGCCTCGTAGCTAAGAGACCTGGTGAAATAATCCGAACCGTTATTATTTATGATCATCAGGTAAGGGTAATTTGATATTGCCGGGTTAAATACAATATTGCTGAACAATAAATTACCATTTGAAGGATTATTATCAGTTGTTACAATTAGGGGGGGCGGGCCTCCACTGTAATCATTTTGCCTGACAGGATTGATGAGCTGGTTTATTTTATCGCTGGTGATCTCATTCATCAATCCCGCCAGCTGCCGCTGAGGCGGTTCAGCTTTCTTTATCTGAAATGAATATTCAAACGGCGTTATGCTTTTCCCGTTTGTTCTTACCATACCTGTGAACATAACTGTAACGGTTTCACCAAATGAAAAAGGGACTTCAGGTTTCAACTCTAATACTCTGCCGTTATCAACCAGTTTTGTTTCCGCTTTTTTAAGACCGCTGATGCTTCCGTTAATTATAACTGCGCCGTCATTTACCATGGTTTGTATATCTATGTTGGCAGCAGGCTTAACCAGTATTGCGGTTTCTCTGTTAATTAATTTTGAACCTGGCAAAGGGTCTGAGTAAATAATGTTTCTGTTAATTTCAGACGAGTAAAGGTTTGCAGAAAATATGACAAAACAAAAAATAAGCGAAACTCTATTCATGACTCCTTAGATAAATTTTTCTCTGCGAGGGAGAAAATCCTTACGCTAACCTATCCGTACTTCATTGTAATATCAATAGTTAAATTATAGCAAAAGTTACACGTTTTTACTAAGTATAAAGCGTTTGACGGCTTATTCCACTTGCCTGTTTATAACTAACTTCATTAACAAAAAATATTACAATTCAGGGTATTGATTTTGAAATTTAAATAAATTGCCGGCTATAAAAAAATGGAGGTTGAAATGACCTCCCATTGATAGAAACTATTTTAATCTCAGTTTATTTTAATAAAATCATCTTTCTTGTCTGCACAAAATCGCCGGTTTCCAGCTTATAAAAATAAACCCCGCTGGGTGAGTTTGTCCCGTCCCAGCTAACCTCGTAACTTCCCGGCTGAAGGCGCTGATTTATAACAGTTGCAACTTCTCTGCCAAGTGCATCGTAAATTATGAGCCTTGTGTCAAACGTCTGCTGTTTGCCGTCTGCAGGAATTGAAAACTTTATTTTCGTATTCGGGTTAAAAGGATTTGGGTAATTCTGAGAAAGAGAAAATGATTTGGGAACTTCGTTTCCAATCTGAATAATGCCAAGAGGAAAGCCGGTAATAACCCTGCGTGAAATGCCGCCGTTATCCCTCACAGCAAACATAAAATTAAATATGTTCTTTATCATTGTGATATTTCCGTTCGGCGGTATATAAGATGTATTCCAGTTATTTATTGAGTCTAAATTATATATCTTATTATCCTGCCTTAGGCACCATAAATTACGATAAGTATTCTCAATACTGACAAAATTTCCTGTACCTGGGGCGCTCATCATTTGCCATGAAACGGAAAAATTCGTTGTAACATAAAGATTAGAGCCGCCATAATAACCTATCGAACTCCCCGCTGCCCAGTCCAATGCATAAACATTTTGCTCTGGCAAAGCGGAGAATATCATCCACTGTGAACCATTAAACCTCTCATAGATTTTCCCATTATTAGACCCAAATGCAAACTGCCATGAACAATTTCCGGTAGTGCGAACTCCGTTCTTCCAGCCATGTTCACCATTACTTTGAGGTAAATAAAGACCAACCGAATCCCAGGCCGTTCCTAAATAATCACTCTTCCAAATGGACCATCGGCCCCCGATAGGATTTCCTACATATGTTTCACACCCAATTGCCAAAGCCTGGCCTCCGGACTCAGAAAAAACCTGCGTCCATTGGCTGCCGCCATTGCTAGTTACAAAAATATAAGATGAAATGGGCGAATTACCGCATGTATAAGCATTAAGATCATGAAAGGCATCGAAAATTCCGACAAGATTAACGTTTAAAGGAATACCGTTACCGGACACATTGATCCAATTGACCCCAAAATTCGTAGTTCTCAAGACTGTACCGCTGTCTCCGCAAACCCAGGCATTACCATCAGTGTACCCGTCCATACTATTGAGCTTCCTGGTCACTCCTGAATTCTGCTCAACCCATTGTGCGTATGCTTCAATATTTATGAAGAAAAAAACAAATACAACGGCAAATATCAATTTTGAAGTTTTCATATTTCCCCCAAAAAAGAAATTTATTTGTGGTTATTTAATTAAAATCATCCTCTTTGTCTGAACAAAGTCGCCCGCCTGCAATTTATAGAAATACACACCGCTGGGATAATTTGATGCATTCCAGGTAACCGAATACTTACCCGGCATCAGGGTTTGATCCGCAAGCGTTTCAAGAGCCCTGCCAAGCATATCATATACAACTATCTTTGCCGCAGATGTTTTAGCAACATCAAATTCTATGTTCGTGCTTGGGTTAAACGGATTCGGGTAATTCTGGTTTAACCCGAATTTTTCGGGGACCTCACCCTGCACAACTGAAATATCAGTAAGCGCATCGCTATAATTATTACTTCTTAAAACCTCGCCGCAAGTCTGAGTTCTCAAAATAATACCATGCGAACCAACCACTGTGCCGACATTCTGCCCAAGAAAAGAAAACATGTACAAATTGTTAGTCACGCCGCTAAGATTGCTGTTCCAGTTATTGCCGCCGTTTACGGTTTTTAGTAATGTTCCGTTATACCCGCAAATGAAACCGGTATTCAGGTTTGCAAAGTATACTCCGAAATACCATGTATTAACGCCGGGTAAGTTCTGATGAACCCAGGTTCCGCCGCCGTCGGTGGTTTTTATTATGGTTCCGTTATAACCAACAATCGTCCCGGTGTTTGCGTTTTGGAACCACAAGCCTTCAAGCGATTGCCCCGTGCTCTGGCAGTTCCATGTTGCGCCGCCGTCGGTTGATTTATCAACGCCGCCTATCCATGTGCTGATGTAAGATGTATTTGCGTCAACATTAAAAATTCCTTTTAAACCGTAAGTCGCGCAGCAGTACTGCCTGT
>CAZMRG010000128.1:0-9000 GCA_964568655.1 uncultured Ignavibacteriales bacterium
TTTTCATCCATATGTGCGTCTTTAACGCCTATTTGTTTTAGCTCTTCAACGAGGATCTTTCCAAGATCCTTCTGTTTATCAGTTGACGGACAGGTATTTGATTCAGGGTCCGATTGTGTATCTATCTGAACGTATTTTAAAAACCGCTCAACGCAAGTAAAGTTTATTTCTTTCATAGAATTAATATTTCAGAAAAGGCAGGCCAATAACGACCTGCCCAAAATGATTTGCTCAATTATTTGAGCAGAATTTATCCAGTAATTTATTTTATTAAGATCATTTTCCTGGTCTCGTTAAAACCATCGGTTGTTGTAAGCTTATAAAAATAAACGCCGCTCGAGACTGAGCTTGCATCCCAGCTTATTGTATGCTCTCCGGCTTCATAATCTCCGGATATAAGATTAGCGACTTCTTTTCCTGTAATATCAAATACGCTTAACGTAACGTTTGATTTCTTCGGAATGCTGAAATTTATGTTCGTAGTCGGGTTAAACGGATTCGGATAATTTTGCATAAGTTCAAACTTAGCGGGAACGTTTCCTGCAACCGGCTGAATGCCTGTTGTAATATCAATTACCGCAGTATATATATCCATATCAAAACCGCCCGCTCTTTCGTCGGTCCAAACTGGCACTACTTTATTGCCCCAAAAATCAACGCCTATATAATCGCCATACCTAACATCGGTATTAGGCGTAGCGGTTGGCGATTGCTGAGAACTCATTACTTCATTCGTAAACGTTAAGCCTCCGTCATTTGAACGCGCCAGCCAGGCTTCGATAGTGGTATTATTTGGAGTGTTTCGCGTGTCAAAAAATACGATTGCTATTTTACCTGAATCATTAACTGCAATCCATGGCCACGCCTGTACTTTGCCGTTACCTACCGCATCATTGTTTATCCTGAGCGCTGTTGACCATGTTGATCCATGATCGGTTGAACGCGTAAAGAAAATATCGCCTGCATCATTTCTGCCATCACACCATGTAACATAAACATATCCGTTTCTTGAGCCGCCTGAAACATCAGCGGCAATGCTCGGGAATGTAACATTTCCGGTTTGTCCCCACGGAATATTAGCAGATGGCCCGTTAGCAATTGAAGTGGGCGTACTGAATGTCGCGCCTCCGTCGGTTGACTTGCTGAAATACTGATTGTTATAATTTGTCCATATTACATAAACCTCGCCATTGGCTCCTACAGTTATATCTGAACCCTGGCCGTTTGTGCCTGCGGTGCCAACCGTTACAGGGGTAAGCCATGTTGCCCCGGCATTGGTTGACCTGATAACCCTGATATCTGCGGCATTGTTCAGTCTGGACCAGCTGATATATATATTGTTTCTAAACGGACTTCCCGGAGTCAGATCTGTGGTAACCATTTCTTTATCTTCGCCCTGGCCGGATGCTAATACCTGCCCTGTTGGAAAGGTCATTCCTCCGTCAGTTGATTTGTAAATGGCAAGAACATCATTTCCGTTTGAATTATTCAAACCGATTGTGGTAATGTAAAAATTTCCTGCTGTATCAACAGTAACAGAAGCATCGCTGTTTCTAAGAAGCCCGCCTCCAAGCAATGTTGAATCAAGCAGTAAACTTGCCGACCATGTAGCGCCTGCATCGGTCGAATAACTGTACCCCACTCTTCTGATAGCCGGATTTGAACCGATCCTGAAATCGCGCCATGCTGCCACCACGCGGTTTGGATTTTTCCTGCTTATCTTTACCGACGGCTCGTTTTGCGGCGCTGAATTATTAGAAATATTTACATTTGAATAAAGCAGAGCATTATCATACGATGGCGGATAGTAAACGTAAGGAGGCACAACTAAATTCGGATTGTAGTCGTTGCGGACATCATGCGACTTCGTAAATCTTACATCCTGTGAATAAGTGAACGAAACAAAAAGAACTAAACATAAAATAGTAAATTGAATCTTCTTCATTTGGAGCGTATTTAAATTATTAAAATAAATTATTCGTTTAGTATATCTGAATTGAACCTGTATTTTTCAATAATTTCAGGGTCATCTGTCCTATCGATTATTTCCCCGCATTTCTGGCACTGGAAAACAACTTCGATAGGCTTGGCGCTATATGCCATTGATAACCAGAATAACCCCATTTTTGAATATCTTGTCTTAGCGGTAATCATCTGATCGCCAATCTTATATCCGCAGCTGCATTTGTGGGTATTACTTGCAATATCCATATTCAAATATAAATATATTTATGTTGCATTTTAATGCATATTGTTAATTGTTCATTTTGACTTTGCAGCCAAAATAACGCATCAAATTGCAAAATTAGGTCACCTGATGAACAGCAGCCAAATGAGTAAATACAATGGAATCAGTATCGGGACCGAATACTTAAATATATATCCCAAAAAGCCCGGAGTTTTAATCCCCAGGTGCTCGGCAATTGATTTGACCATTAAATTCGGCGCATTGCCAATGTATGTAGCGGCTCCAAACAAAACAGAAGCGACAGATATAGCAATGGCATGCCCTTCGTGTGACAATATGAATCTGAGGACTTCGGCTGAATTATTAAAATCCAGGCCGAATGAACCCATAGAGGCTGTTAAAAATGCAAGATAAGTGGGAGCATTATCAAGAATGGATGACATTATACCGGTAAACCAATAGAACTGAGAAGAAGTGTTAAGGCCGATCTTATCTGAATGCGCAACCAGCGCTTCAAGCGCAGGCGACATTGTTACAAATATTCCAAAGAAAAGCCATGAGACTTCTTTAATTGGATGAAAACTGAATTGGTTTATCCTGTGAATCTCTTTATTTGTGAACCTGTAAGAAACTATTGATACTGCGATCATTATAGCTTCGCGAACAAAGATAGGCTTTGTCAGAAAAACCGATGCTATTATAACGCACATTAAACCTGCGTTCAGCCATCCTTTGAAAGCAAGCTTTTCCTTTTCTTCCCTTGCCCTGTCAGTATCGGGTTGTTTCCTGAAATTATTTAAGTCAAAAAAATAAAACAGCAAAAGCAAAGCTGAGATGACAACTACCCAGATTAAAAACGTCCTTTGCCCAATCCAGAAAAACGGGATTCCTTTTAAGAATCCAAGGAGAAGCGGCGGATTCCCGATTGGGGTAAGCAGCCCGCCTGCATTTGAGACTATAAATATGAAAAACGCGATATGATATGCAGAAAAACGATTTCGGTTTGTACGGATAAAAGGACGAATAAGGATTATCGAAGCTCCAATTGTGCCTACAAGGTTTGCCATCACAGCGCCTGTTGCCAGCAGAGCAATATTTCTTAGAGGAGTTGCGGAACCTTCAATTTCAATTAATATGCCTCCTGAAACAACGTAAACGGAAAATATGAATGAAATGAACATTACATATTCTTCTATCGATGCAAGTACCGCAGCCGGACGGCCCGCGAACAGGTAGTATATAACGACAATAAGCGCAAGAGAAACCGAAACGATTGAATAATTCCTATTCCACCATTTGGAATTTATAAAAGGCATTACCGCTATTGCTACAAGCAGTAATATGAAAGGCAATATGATTAGAAGACCCGCTTCCATAAAATTTCAATTTTAGAAAGTGAGTTAAAGAATTAGGGCTGTATAAAAGACGCTAAGGAATACTGAGCGCATTCTTCTTCGCGTAATTAACTTCTTCTATTACTTTATTTATCGATGCTTCTGATTTGCTCAGGAAAGTGTTCGGGTAAACTCCGATCCACACAATAAAAATAAGCAGCAAAACTCCGCTGAATATTTCGCGTTTGTTAAGGTCCGAAACCGTCTTGTTTTCATCGTTTGTAATTGGCCCCAGCATTACTCTCTGGTACATCCATAAAAGATAAATAGCGCTCAAAATTACGCCGCTTGATGCTACAATGGCATACGTATGGTTTCCTAAAATATCAGATTTGAAAGTGCCGACTAAGATCATGAATTCGCCCACAAAACCATTAAGCCCCGGTAAACCAATTGATGAAAGACAAATTATAAGAAAAATAGAACCGAATACCGGTATCGTTTTTATTAACCCGCCGTAATCAGCTATCATGCGCGTGTGCCTGCGGTCATATATAAATCCTACAAACATAAACAAAGCGCCTGTTGAAAGTCCGTGGTTGATCATCTGTATAAGGCTCCCCTGCATAGATTCAGTCGTAAGCGCTGCAAGTCCCAGCACAATGAATCCCATATGGCTAACCGAAGAATAAGCGACAAGCTTTTTCATATCTTTTTGAGCGATACAAACCATCGCTCCGTATATAATACCGATTATTCCCAGAATCGCGATAACGTTCGCGTACCTTATAAACATTAACGGGAAAAGTCCCATTGAATATCTTATTAAACCGTAAGTTCCCATCTTCAGAAGAACGGCCGCTAAAATAATACTGCCTGCGGTAGGCGCTTCGGTATGCGCGTCGGGCAGCCAGGTATGCAATGGAAAGATCGGAACTTTGATTGCAAAGCTGAGGCCAAAGAAAATAAACAGCCACAACTGTATCTTGACGGGGATGTAAGCCGAGACTTTTTTTATTTCAGTGTAATCTGTCGTAAATTTCTGGAGCTGCGGCGTAACGTAACTTGAGAGCCATATTATGGCTACAAGCATCAGTAAGCTGCCGAACATTGTAAACAGGAAGAACTTTATATTAGCGTAATATTTGTTTTTGCCTCCCCAGAAACCAATAATGAAATACATCGGAATCAGGATCAATTCCCAGAACACATAGAACAGGATCAGGTCAAGAGATAAGAAAACGCCGAACAAACTTCCTTCCAGTATTAGGAACAGGAAGAAGAACTCTTTAACTCTTGTATTCACCGAACTCCACACCCCAAGTATCGTAACAGGAAAGATGAATGCAGTAAGCAGGGCAAGAAGCAGCGATATTCCGTCAACGCCCACAAGGTAGAATATTTTAATATCTACTACCCATTGATGGCGTTCCATGAACTGAAACCCCGGGTTAACACCGTCGAATATTTTCAGCAGGTACAAAGCCACGCCAAGCGTTATGACCGAAACAGCCAGCGCATAATATTTTATAAGCTTATGTCCGTCTTTACTGAAGAACAGTATTGGAATTGAAAGCAGTATCGGTAAAAAGATCAGGTAAGAAAGTATATTATTATTTAACAATGCTAATCAATATTTAAATTATTGTGTCAGTCAGTTGATTTAAGTTATATCTTATGATTTTCATGGAACAGTTTCAGTCTGGTTTCAAGCTCAGGGAGCTGGCTATCTGCAATTAAAGAAACGCATGCTCTTATGCCCTCTTTCCTTGTGCTCCCGGTATTAGAAAGCGAAATGGCGCTTATTCCGTAATAAAGAAATTCTTCAATCAGTTCTTCGCCGCTGAACGCCGGGTAAGAAACGGTAAAATAGAATCCATCTGCTATGGGTTCTCCGTCATCTTTATCATATACGATGTTGAATCCGTTTTCGGTAAACATTTTCTTCATGAGCCCGGCTCTTTTGCCATAGACCTTTACCTCTTCTATAAAATCGTATTTGCCGTCGTTCACCGCTTTTAACATCGCCGCCAGCGCAAACTGCGTTGAATGTGTAACGCCTGCTGAAACAGCGTAAGCCGCGCCGTAAATAAGCGCATGTCCGAAATTTGTACTTGTATAGAATCTTGACAGGTCCGGATAGTCAGCGCCAAAAAGCTTCTCTGATATTACTATGGAACCTACCCTTTGTCCAGCGTAACTGAATATCTTTGAACTCGAGATAAGAATCATATACAGGTCGGTGAACTTCGCAATTGTGGGTTGGAACGGGGGCTCACCGGGAGCATTATGCTCCCTCCTGAAATCCATTTTGAAATATGCAAGATCCTCGATTGGAATAACGTCATACTTTTTACATAACTCAGCAATAATGCTGAGCTCAAGATCGGTAAAACATATCCAGCTCGGATTATTGGGATTTGAATATAACAAAGTCGAGACGTTTCCTTCAGAAAGAATACTATCCAGCTTATCATATAAAGCGCTTCCCCTATACTCATAAACATCAAGGCTCTTTTGCTTTAAGCCCAGAACATTCAGCTGCTGCTTGTGAACCGGAAATCCCGGGTCAAGAAAAAGCGTATATTCCTTTGTTTTATTAACCCGTGCAGCCGTTAAGAAAGAAATGAAGCTTCCGCTGGTTGAACCGGTGCATGGAACAATACAATGCTCCGGAACCTTGATATCCAAAAAAAGTTTTACAAATCTGGACATCTCGCTCTTTAGCTCAGGTATCCCTTCTATACTGGGATATAAACTGGCGATTCCGGTATCAAGGCTTACTTTTTCAGCTTCAATACCAACTTTTGAAGCGGGCAGGCCGGGGACACCCATTTCCATTCTAATGAACTGGAATCCCGAGACCTTTTCAATATTATTGATCAAAGTACGTACCTCTCTGATAGAGGCTTTACCTATGCTCTTTAATTTGCTTTCAGTAATTTTTTGCTGAACGATATGATAATCTATTGGAGTGTTTATAACGACATGTTTCACATTTTCACCATAGTAGTATAATTCAGAATAATATTTCGACGTAACTATTAAATAAATAAAGAAATTAATCCATTTGCCTAAACTTATTTCTAATCAAAAGGCACTATAACGTTGTACCAAAATTTCTTTTTTCTATCCAGCGCTTCATCAACGTGGATGTGCTTGATCTCAGTATATTCTTTGACGCCTTCAAGTCCAAGCTCTCTTCCAATTCCGCTCTGTTTATAGCCTCCAAACGGCACACGGTCATTTAATAAGTGCCATTCATTTATCCAAACTGTGCCTGCCCGTATTTTCCTTGCTATTTTCATCGCTCTATCATTATCTTTCGACCAAACGCCGCCGGCAAGTCCAAATGTTGAATTATTGGCAATTTTGATGGCATCATTTTCATCTTCAGCTTTAATAACTGAAAGAACAGGGCCAAATATTTCTTCCCTGGCAATCCTCATGTCATTGGTTACGTCAGCAAATAAAGTAGGTTCAACATAAAATCCGCTGAATCCTGCCGGAATACCGCCGCCATAAACCAATCTGGCGCCTTCTTTCTTACCTATGTCAATATAATCCAATACTCTTTTCTGTTGTCTCTCTGAAACTAACGGACCGACATCTGTATCCTTATCCATTGGATTGCCAATTTTCATCTTTGCCAGCTTTGCTTTTATTCTGTTAACAACTTCATCATAGATCTTATTAGTCATTATCAATCTGGATCCAGCAACGCAGCACTGCCCCTGGTGAAAGTAACATGCATAAATAGAGCCATCAACTGCCAAATCAAGATCCGCATCATCAAGTACCAGGTTTGCTGATTTTCCGCCAAGCTCAAGCGTCACTTTTTTCATTGTCGGCGCCGCAAGCTGCATGACACGTTTGCCAATTTCAGTCGAACCCGTGAAAGCAACTTTATCCACTAACGGATTTGAAACCATCTCCTCGCCGACTTCCGCATCCCCTGTAATTATGTTAACCACTCCTTTTGGCAGGTCGGTCTGGTCAATTAATTTTGCAAGCTCAAGCGCTGTAACGGAAGTTTCCGGAGCGGGTTTTAAAACTATTGTGCAGCCGGCAGCAAGCGCTGGCCCAATTTTCCACATCGCCATTTGAAGCGGAAAATTCCAAGGTATGATCGCTGAAACAACTCCGATAGGTTCTCTTACAAGATAGTTTTTGCTGACTCCTTCTTTTGATATCCCGGCATCTTCATCCAGGTCGGCTAAAGCATATTTTGAAAAAGCGCTTGCCGCGCGATATGTTAAGAACATATCGTCTTTCGCTTTTTTATAAGTAGAGCCCGAGTCAATTATTTCAAGTTCCTGTAGGCGTGAAGAATTCTCTTTTATTTTGTCGGCAATCTGCTTCATTATAGAGCTTCGTTCTTCTCTCGAAATACCGCTCCAAACGCCGGAATCAAATGCGCCGCGCGCAGCGATTATTGCATCTTTTGCGTCAGCTGCAGTCGCTTTTGATATTACAGCCGCAATACTTCTGTCGTAAGGATTTATTGAATTGAATGTTCCTTTGTCCGAAGCGTCTCTGAACTGGCCGTTAATGTACAATTTATATTCTGGCATCCTATTGCTTTAATTATTGTGTATCAAGTCATGTATAGATATGGTTTCCAGCGCTCATCAACCCTTCCTGCAAAATGCTTCATATATGTAATATGAGAAGGCTTAATCGGTTTTTTTCTGAGAGCCATCCCGGCCTCTTCGGGGGTCCTGTCCCCTTTTTTATTATTGCATTTCACACAGGCGGTAACCAGGTTTTCCCATGTATCGTCTCCGCCTTTTGACTTTGGAATAATATGGTCCAGCGTCAACGCCAGGTCTGACCTGTTGCAATACTGGCATTTATACAGATCGCGTCTTAGTATATTTTTCCGCGACAGAACAATTTTTTTATACGGTACGTGTATATATATTCTTAATCTGACAACTGACGGGAACGGCAACCTTGAGCGTACAGAATTGACAACCCTTGAATCATTGGCGGAGATCAGTTCGGCTTTGCCGAGAAACAACAGGACAATCGCCCGCTGTACATTACAAATGCTCATCGCCTCGTAATTCTGATTCAAAACTAAAACTTTTCCGTTTAGCTTTTTTCCAAATCCATTTATTGAGTGTCTTCCTGTGACTGGTTCGAAGTCCTGTCTCCTTATAGACTCAGCGCAACAGTTTAAGGCGTAGAGCCGTTTATTTACTTAATTTTTGCTGCCAATTTTATAAAAATAGCATTAAAATGAAAAATAAACAAGGAAAGTTGGAGTAAGGCGCCTGCTAATATGATGCGTTTCTTTTTTGCTCATTATCCCAAAAAAGCATAAATCTATTTTAATAACCACAATGTTAAATGTGTTTTGAGATTCCGGAATTAAAAATTTTTGCTCTCTGTCCTGAAAGATTCAGCGCCATCTATAACTCAACTTATTCCACTTTTTCGGACGTGAAGGCATCCAAAAAAATATATATTTTA
>CAZMRG010000129.1:0-8986 GCA_964568655.1 uncultured Ignavibacteriales bacterium
GTAATCATGCAGACAATTTGATTTTTTTATCTTCACCAAAAACTCGCCCTTCTCATCTTTGGTAACAAGAACTCCCGGCAAACGGAAATCGCGTTCACAATATGGCGAGTGCTCCAGTAATTGGCCGTGAGCATTACGATATCTCTTAGGCGTTTCAACGGGACTCGGCGATTCAATCACAAGCAGCCTCGACTTACCCGAGTTAATTGTATATTTATGTATCACTCCGCGCGGAATAACTATATAATCTCCTTCATGAAAAGGCAGAGAGCCGTACTGCGTTTCAAGCGTGCCTTTGCCTTCATGAACAAAAATAATTTCGTCGCCTTCGCCGTTCTTATAAAAATAATCCATGTCATCTTTGGGATTGCAGATGCCAAGCGATACATCATTATTGAACATCAAAACTTTTCTTCCTGATACAGGGTCGCCTTCGGGTTTAGCATCAAGAGTCCTGATATGAAAATGACGCAGCGTTTTTTCTTCCCATACTTCACGCTTAATTTCAGTAAATCCTTTTATAGATTTTACTTTTGTCGGCGGATTGATATGATACAGAATGGATGATATCCCAGAGAATCCTTCGGTTCCAATTACCTGTTCTTTATACAGAGAGCCATCCGGCTGCTTAAACTGAACGTGGCGCTTTTGCGGTATCTTTCCTAACTTATGATAATGAGGCATCTTAATTAATTACTAATGACTAATAAACGAATAATGACTAATGAATAAAAACATTAACTACTAACTATTAACTATTAACTGTCCTGTGTCGATCTATCCAGTAAGCCCAGGGAATCAGCAGCCAAAGCGTGAGACCGGTATATTCGAGTATGCTTTCATTCGGAGGCGGCGGACCAAAAATTGCCATAACATAAGAAACCGAAAGAAAGATTACAAGAATCAACAAAGCATATTTTCCGATTCCATCTTTTGGTTTGGTAGTTTTAGAATATATAAACACACCGCCAAAGAAGAAAACACATTCAAGTATTAGTGTGACAGCCAGATTGTTCCATAGCCCTAATCCTACAAACGGGCCGTTTGGAAGAATCGGCAGATCAGGCCTGTGCACAAGAAAATCTAAAACCCAATGGCTTACAACCAATAACCCAACAATTATTGCATTCTTTATATTCTTCCTGAGCGCAAAATAAACAATAGCTAACAACAAAGACCATCCGAGCTGAAAGACCAAACTGTGGGTATATGGATAGTGGTCAAAATTCAGAGGCGTTGATATGGTGTTGCCCGGGCTAATCGTAACATGTTCTAACTTCAAAATAAGTAATATGGGCCAGAGTAAATCAGCCCATTGAGCCGCAAGAAAGAATGTTCCCAGCGATACCTGCGGAGCAGGCTTCTTTGCAGCAAATCCAACGCCAAAATGACCTAAGAACATAACTAGACAATTAACAATTAGAAATTAAGAATTACGAATATAAATTCGCAATCTCCAATCCGAAATCACAACGTTCCTCTTAGTTCCTGTTCTCTTTCGATAGCTTCAAACAAAGCCCTGAAATTTCCTTTTCCGAAACTCTTGGCGCCTTTACGCTGGATGATTTCGAAAAATAATGTCGGGCGGTCCTCAACCGGCTTGCTGAACAACTGAAGCAAGTAGCCATCTTCATCCCTATCTACAAGGACGCCTAATTTACTCAGTGCGCCCATATCTTCATCTATTTTGCCGACCCTTTTTTCAAGCTCATCATAATAAGCCTGCGGTACTTTCAAAAATTCCAAACCTCTTCTCATAAGCTGGCTAACCGTCTGTTCAATATTGGTTGTGCTCATTGCAATATGCTGGCATCCCGCTGAGTGATAAAAGTCCAGGTATTCCTCAACCTGCGATTTTTTCTTACCGGGCGCCGGCTCGTTTATCGGGAATTTAATTTTGCCTGTTCCGTTCTGCATAACCTTACTCATTAATGCTGTGTAGTCAGTCGAAATATCTTTGTCATCAAATGATAATAGTTGGCTGAATCCCATTACTTCCGCATAAAATTTCACCCAGTCGTTCATTTTGCCAAGTTCAACGTTGCCGACCATATGATCGATGGAACGCAGTCCCGCGTTTTCAATTCCAACAATAGCTTTCTTTTCAGCGCTCACAAAGCCGGGCAGAAAAATTCCTTTATAATTTTTTCGTTCAATGAAAGAGTGAATTGTATCTCCGTAGGTTTTAATTGCGGAACGTATTATGTATCCGTTTGAATCTTCAAACTTAGTAGGTTCCATCACTGATACGGCGCCGCGTTTTGTGGTTTCGGCAAATGCGCTGGCTGCATCGTCCACTTCTAAAGCAATATCCCTAACGCCGTCGCCATGATGCCGCACGTGGTCTGATATAAATGAATCAGGGTGATAAGCGCTGGTAAGTACGAATCTTATCTTGCCCTGCTCCAGCAAATAAGAAGCGTGTTCCCTGTTGCCGGTTTCAAGGCCGGAATAGGCCGTGAGCTTAAACCCCATTACATATTGATAATATAATGAAGATTGCTTGGCGTTGCCCACGTAAAACTCTACGTGGTCCCATGCCTTAAGAGGAAGAAAATCCTCCGGTTTGCCGTTAGTTTTTTTGGTTTCCTGCTCTTTGGTTGTTTGCATTATTCTATACAATTAATTTCCCGAATATAAAAATTTTAGGTTATTAATTGTATGTCATAACGAATAACTCTATTCAGGAACTCCCGGCGCGAATTTCCTTACTTTGTATGTAAAACCAAGATTTTTCTCAAATAGCGCCTGGAACTCGCCGTTCCATCCGCCGCCCGGCGCCTCCACTATAACCGGCTGAAGCCACTGGCCGTCCCATGAAGAGAGTATCCCGCACCTTGTACAACGGGTGAGCGTTCCGTCTTCAGTCTCAACAACTTCTAACGCGCCCTGACATTGCGGACAAAGCGTAGGCAATGGTTTCTTTGGCGTTTCAACAGAGGGGGCAAATCCGAGCGATTGCTCTATCATGGCCCGCATTGAATCATCCACGTTGTATGGCTGCCAGTTACCGGCTACGTTCATAAATAAGCTCTTGCATTCTTTACAACGTCCGTACATATCGCCGGAAGCCATTTCAAGCTCTCCGCTGCAATTCAAACATTGCATAGTTATGGTCCTTTTCTTATTGTTGATTAATGAAATTCATGAAATATTGCAGCAATAATATGATACGATAAAATAAATTTCAAGAAACAAAGCGCATAAAACTTCGGAAAAAATCTTTTGAATGTTTCTGAATTGCGAATATTTCTTTTCCGCTAATATTATATATTATACCCTTATTCTTTGAATATGACATTTATTATCGATAATTTTGTAATAATTGGAATCTGTAAGAACATTTATATCCCTGAACATAAGCGAACCGGTCAAGGGAAAGTTAGCTCTGGTCCAGAAAGACGTTATAAGCGCGCTATCTTCTTACCGTGTAAAATGGGAGAATCCCAAAAAATTCCACTTAACATTAAGATTTTTAGGAGAATTAAACTCAGCTGAGATTAAGGATTTAGCAAGAGACCTAGGCAAGATCAGGACGGGATTTGAGCATATAGTATATTTTTCCGATTCTGTAGGTTTTTTTCCGAATGCAAAATATCCTAATGTTGTTTTCGTTGATTTGGTTGAAAAAGGAACTTCCTGCGCCGGGCTGGTTGAAGAAATTGATAAAGTTATCGCCGAGTACGGAATTAAACCCGATAAACCATTTGTTCCCCATGTAACAATGGGAAGGTTCAGAAGGGACCGAAGGCAGGCGCTGGCCTCGGAAATAAGCGTCGAGGTACCAAAGATGGAGATCGTCTTCGAAAATTTCCATCTTATGAAAAGCAACCTGATCCAGTCAGGTTCGGAGTACGAAGAAATAAAGAGCTACAAATTCAAACTATAAAACAGGAAGAAAAGTCCTAATGCCCATATACGAATATCAATGCCAGAACTGCGGACATTTATTTGAAGAGCTTCAGTCAATGAAAGAGGCTCCGCTTGTGACATGCCCCAAATGCGGAAAGGATGAACTAAAGAAGCTTATCGGCTCAGGCGGAATAATATTCAAGGGCAGCGGCTTTTATCAAACTGACTACAAGAAATCGGGTTCAAAAAAAGAAAACATAGATACAACTTCCGCCCCGGTAATTGAAACGAAACCGTCCAAAACAGAATCAAAATCAAAATCCAAAAAAGAGTCTAAATCAGAGAAAAAAAAATAAATTATAATGTATACGGCAGATTTTAATAAGCTCCCGAACTTCAGTAAATTGTTTCTTGATTATGTTTCAGGGGACGAAGAGATCTCTAAAAAGCTGAACCCCTTTTTTAACGCGCATTTCAGAAGCAACGAGGATTTCTTTAAAGTTATTGACAGCAAAATTCAGAACTATAACGCTAACAGGTATTTTGATAAGTCGCTGCTGATAGAAATACTTAAACGGCAGAATATGGATTTTGGCGGGAACGATAAAACCGCCTCAAATATTGAATTGCTTAAGAATGACGATACATTCGCAGTGGTTACCGGACAGCAGGTCGGGATTTACACGGGTAACATGTATACGATATACAAAACCATTACCACCATAAAGCTTGCTGAAAACCTGAAAACCCGTTTCCCGCAATTCAACTTTGTGCCTGTTTTCTGGCTGGAAAGCGAGGACCACGACCTGGAAGAATCTAACCACGTTCACATAATCAACAAACAAAATGAGCTTGTTAGGGTAGGTTTTGAAGATCCTGCTTCAGAAGGCGAAGAAGAGAACCCGAAACGCAGCGCTATACCGGTAGGGGGAATCAAGTTTGATGAATCGATCCAAACAATTAACGCACAGCTCTTTGATGGCTTAATGGAGACCGATTATAAAGGAAATGTCACAGGTAAGGTAAGTTCTTTCTACTCGCCCGGCAATGATTTTAAAACCGCATTTGCGCGCATGCTTAGCTGGATGTTTGGCGAGCACGGACTGGTATTTGTCGATCCTGCCGACAAGGAAATAAAAAAACTTCTTACGCCGGTTTTCGAAAAAGAACTTATGACTTCGCCGAGATTATGTGAAGCCTTAATTGATACCAGCGCCGAGCTTGAAAAGAATTACGATCTGCAGGTAAAGCCAAAGGTTATAAATTTGTTTTTCCTCCATAACGGAAACAGGCTGCTAATTGAACCGCGTGATAACGATAGATTTGCTTTGAAGAACTCAAAACGCAGATTTGACCGCGAGGAGCTGATGAATATTCTGTTTGAAAGCCCTGAGCTGTTCAGTCCGAACGTAGTATTAAGGCCAATTTGCCAGGATTATTTGCTCCCGACTGTAGCTTATGTTGGCGGACCCTCGGAGATTTCATATTTTGCCCAGTTTAAATCGGCTTACAACCATTACGACCTTACAATGCCGGTCATTTTTCCGCGCGCATCGGTAACGGTTCTTGAAAATAAAATTACTAAGTTCGTAAAAAATTACAATGTGAGCTTTGAGGAAATTTTTGACCACAAGGCGCTTATAACAAAAGTCGTAAACAAGCTTTCGGAAGTGAAGATAGATGATGAGGTTTCTAAAGTGCAGGATGAGCTGAACAAAGCATTTTATGAGCTGAAAAATATGACTGCAAAAGTCGACCAGACTTTACTCAGCGGCGTTGATAACCTGAAAGAGAGAATGAACCAGAATCTTGAGCAATTCAAAGGTAAGCTCATAAATGCGCAGGCAAAGAAAAGCGACGTCGCAACAAACCAGATTGACAAGGTTGTTAACAATATTTTCCCAAATCACAGTTTACAGGAACGGGTTATAAACGTGCTGTATTTTCTGAATAAGTACGGAGAGAATTTCATTAATAAGCTTTTCAATGAGATTGAGACAGACAATTTCAATCACGAGATCATCGAAATTGGCGGAGAAAATTAGGTTATTCTAGGCTGCCGCCCGGACTTAGATTGCAATGAATGAAAAATATAAGAAGATCCTGATTATAAGATTCTCCTCGCTGGGCGATATAATACTTACAACTCCCCTGCTGAAGGCCCTTAAAGAAAATTTTCCTGATTCCCAAATTGCTTACTGCACCCGCGAAGAATACCGCGAGGTACTTAGCTTAAATCCAAACATAAATAAAATTATCGCTGTTGGCGAGGACTTTGATTTCAAGCGGCTTAAATTACTTAAGGATACTCTCAAACAGCATAAATATGATTTGGTTATAGATGCTCACAACAACCTAAGGACGTTTTACTTAAGACAATTTTTGAGATTCGGTTCGAAAGTCCTTAAATTCAAAAAGTATTCTTTCAGAAAATTCATGCTGGTTAAGTTCAAGATTGATTTGATGAAGGACCTGCCCCCCATTTCGGAAAGATACATTAATATTGTTAGCAGGATTATTAACAATAGACCAACAAAACACTTACCGGAAATTTATACTGACCAAAACGCCAAACAAAAGATTGATAATCTGCTTAAAGAGCTTGGAATTAGTAATAAGATAATTGCTATAGCTCCTGCGTCAAAGCATTTCACAAAGACATATCCCGCCGGATTATATTCAGAACTTATAAATAACCTTGGTAAAGATTATTCAATTATTCTGGTAGGCAAAGGAAATGATATAATGGCGGTTCAGAGAATAATGGAAAACGCTGGCAGCAATGTTTTTAATCTTTGCAGCAAACTGAGCGTTACGGAACTTGCAGAGCTTTTCAAAAGATGTGTATTGTTTATCAGCGGAGATACAGGCCCCATGCACATTGCAGAAGTAGCGAATATTCCGATCATAATGCTTGCCGGTTCATCGGTTAAAGAGTTTGGATTTTATCCGCAATCGGAAAAAGCAATGGTACTTGAGAACAATAATCTTAATTGCCGCCCGTGCTCGCATATCGGAAGAAGCTCGTGCCCAAAAAAGCATTTCAAATGCATGGTTGATTTGAAACCCGCCGATATTTTAAAGGTTGTTCAAATTGAGTTACTTAATTAACACCATCCTTTTCGTCTGCACAAAATCACCTGTTACAAGCTGATAAAAATAAATACCGCTTGCAAAATTGCTTCCGTCCCATTCAACTTCATAGCTGCCGGGTTTAAGCTGTTCGTTAACAAGCATTTCAACTTCGCGGCCAAGGACATCGTAAATTATCAGTTTTACGGAACGGTCGCGACTGTTCCCTACTGCCGGTACATCAAACTTAATCTTAGTAACCGGGTTAAACGGATTGGGATAGTTTTGGAATAAAGAAAAAGTATTAAGGACCTCTGATCCAATATTATTTATATTTACAAATTCACCTCCGGCATCTGTAGTCCTGAGTATTGTTCCATAGTTACCTGCAACAATTCCAGTGTTATCATTAAAAAAGTATATAGAATTAAGAGAATTGTTCGTGATAGTATTCAGAGTATTCCAGTTGGTTCCGCAATTTGTTGTTTTAAGAATGCCACCCACGGTATTGGTGGCATATCCGGTTTGCGAATTAGAAAAATAAAATCCCCCCCAAGGACCTGTGATTGGATAGTCACTCCAATACGCACCGCTGTTTGTTGTTCTAAAAATATATCTGTCATCTCCAATGAATCCAGTATTCTGATCTATAAACTTCATATCATAAATATTACTACCTATTACATAAATACCCCAACTTGCCCCGCCATCCGTTGTTTTATATATTCTGCAGATCGTTGTGCTTGCAACGAATCCTGTTAATGCATTAAAGAAATGAACTCTGTAAAGAGTCCAATTTGATGTAATAGGCATTTGAGACCATGTATTCCCTCCATCTGTTGTTTTCATAGCTTTAAGATCTCCTACTGCATAACCAGTAAGATAATCAGAAAATGAAATATCCCTTATTGTCATATTGCTTAAGTAAGAGCTTGACCAATTTATTCCGCCATTAGTCGTTTTAAGAAATTGGCCGCCTGAACCGCCTGCAAAGCCAATTAATGAATCTACAAACGTTAAAGCATCAAGATAAATACCGGAAGAAAATTGTGTGTTCCAGCTTTGACCACCATTTGTAGAATTCAGGATATTAGCGGTTGAACCAATACAATAACCAAAGTTGTTATTTATGAAATTCATTGAACTTATACTTTGATTCATTCCATACTGCATGGCGTACCAGTTAGAACCGCCATTATAACTTTTTAGAATTCCACCCCCAATACCCGCAGAAATTAAGGTATCAAGAGAAGTAAATGATAATGAATTCACTCCCCTGTTATCCGGGAAATTATTTCGATTCCAATTACTCCCGTCATTTGTCAAATACATAAAATTATTACTATTGGCATCCAGGCCCAGAACAATTCCGTGGAATTGATCATACATCCTTACTTTGGTAAACGAATTAGCGCTTACAGATTCAGTGATTATTTCATTCCAGCTACCTCCACCGTTCTGTGTTTTAAGCAAAACAGAATAATAAGTGTAAGGAAATGACCCTAAACTATAAAAACCACCGATAAAACCGGTATTTAAATTAAGAAAATTGAGATCCAAGTTATGATAATACGGACCAGTTGTTAATATTTCATTCCATACATTACCGGCGCTTGTAGATTTCAAGAAGTAAGTGCCGCCAACTACATAGACTACTGAATCATTGAGAAATTGAACCGACTTAAAATTTGCCGAGGTATAACTATCCTCATTCCAGTAATTTCCAGCCTTTGAAGTGATGAATATTTTTCCGCTATTTCCGACCACACAACCTATATTTAAATTTCCGAAACAAATACCGTAGAAAGGCAAATTTCCTAATCTTTGAATTACCCAGCTTACACCTCCATCCGTGGTTTTTCCTACAACGCCTGAATCCCCGCATACATACCCGGTAAAATTGTTTGAGAAAAACAGTGAGTTAAGATTTAATTTTGTAGGAATAGAAATAACTTGCCAGTTAACCCCTGCATTTGTCGTTTTTATAATTGTTCCAAAATTGCCAACCGAATAACCTGTCGTACTATTCAAAAACCTGACATCGTTTAATGTATTCCCCTGA
>CAZMRG010000130.1:0-8894 GCA_964568655.1 uncultured Ignavibacteriales bacterium
AGAGATAAGTTGAAATTGTCGTTGGTGTTGTTTGAATACGGTGTATTAAACTGGATTCCGTTAACATAAGTCTGGCCTGCCTGGTTAATATTGTTGGACCTTGTCCAGCCGCCGTTAAAAGATAAAGAAGGCAGAATATCGCTATAACTTGCTTTTATATTAAAATCCTGAGCGTTAATTTCTTCCTGCGCTTCAATAACAGTTGTGTTGTACTTAAAAGCCTCTCCGACAACCTGTTTAAATGAAAGCTCAGTTTCCTGTGAAAATCCGGTTCCTGATACAAATAATGAAAGAACCGCAAAAAATACGCAAATATTCGATATTCTCATAGAATACATTTAAATGTTTTCAATATTGTTTAAGACGAATTGAAGTTATTTATAGTTTCAAAATACAACGCTTTTATTTTATATTAAATGGTAAAAATACGAAAAATTGGTAAAATATTGTATCAGTTGTTTTTCTAAGATAAAAGTTAGAGTTTTGGGAATCCTATCATAAGTATATGATGTTCAATAATTATAAAAAGGATTAATCCAATGTTCAATTCAAATTTTATGTTTGCGCTGGTTTTAACTCTCGGATTCAGCTGCGGAAATCAGAAAAACATAACAGAAAATAAGTCCTCTAAAAGCGATTTCAAAGTCGATGTCTTTGTTAAGGATCTTGAAATTCCATGGAGCATTGTCTTTACAGATTCAAACAGGATACTGATTACCGAACGGCCGGGACGGCTCAGACTAATTGAGAACGGAAAACTTGTTAATGAACCCGTTCATACGTTTGATGAGATCTCTTCAAAAGGGGAAGAGGGGCTGATGGGACTAACACTGGACCCTGAATATAAAAATAATAAACTAATTTACTTAAGTTATGCATATAAGACAAATGGCGATATGCATGTGAGAGTAAAGCAGTATAAAGACGACGGAAAAAGTATATCAAACGGAAAGATAATAATCGACAATCTTCCGGCCGCGCAATATCACTGCGGATGCAGATTGAAATTCGGCCCTGATAAAAAATTATATATAACAACCGGAGACGCAGGCAACAGGGAATATGCACAGGACCTGGATAAGCTTTACGGAAAAATATTAAGAATTAATTCGGACGGCACTTTTCCCCAGGACAATCCTTTTCCAAACTCGCCAATTTGGTGTTACGGGAACAGGAATTCACAGGGGATCGACTGGTACCCGGGTACAGATATAATGTGGGAGACTGAACACGGTCCTTCAGGGTTTGACGGGCCCGGCGGGGGAGACGAAGTTAACATTATTCAAAAAGGGAAAAACTACGGCTGGCCGATTGTACATCACCGCGACCACAAAGACGGAATGGAGGACCCTCTATTGGAATTCACTCCGGCGGTAGCGCCTGCATCAGGTAATTTTTACAGGTCAGACGTAATTCCGGAATTCAAAAATAATTTCTTTTTCGGGTGCTTGATAGGTAACGGAATTATGAGAGTGATAGTTGACCCAAATGATAAAACCAAAGCAGCATCATTTGAAAAAATTTGCACAACATATGGAAGAATAAGAGATGTAGTTGAAGGTCCCGATGGCGCAATTTATTTTTCAACAAGCAATCTAGATGGCAGAGGAAAGCCGTTGGAAGGTGATGATAAGATATACAGGCTAACGGCAAAGTAAACTCGTTCCTGCGGAAGCGGGATAGTAAATCATTCAAATGCTAATTTAAGGAATAAGAATAGTTATTTCTTTAGCTATTAAAAAAATAAACGGAATACTATAACTTTATTTCAGATTGTTCGCGGTATTTAGTTTCATTGAAGTCGTATTCGAATTTAGTCCCGTCCATATTGAAAATATTCATTTCGAAAGCCGGTTCAAGAGTTTTATCTGCGGTTAGCGCTTCTATTCCGGCAGTTTTTTCTGCTTTTAATATATCAGTCAAATCGCTTACGACGGTCATAATTCCCACATAACGTTTATTCTCATTGTACAAAGAAGTGAAGCTCCACTGGCAGGTTATCCATTTTCCTGTCTTCAGGTCGAACTTGTCGCAAACAACTGAGGAATCGTTCCCGATCCTTATTTCATCTACAAATTTTTCAAGATGCGCTCTCGCATCAGTGGGCATAATTTGTTTAAATGATTTCTTACCGGCAACTTCATCTTTACTGAATCCAAATATTCTTTCCGCTTCAGGGTTCCAGTCCTGTATAACATAATCTGAATCCATTACAACAATACCGGTCGGCGCTTTTTCAAAACAAAGGCTCATCTTATTCAAAAGAGCGTCTTTTTCTTTATTCATTATCCTGAATTTGAAAACATTGCTCCTGACAAAATAAGAAATTACCGGGGCTGTGATGATAACCATAATGACAGCATAGATAGAGGATATAAAGAAATTTTTAAAAGGGTTTGGCGTCTTAACCGAAACCGTATAATTTATAACCAAAGCATAAACACAGGTCATTAACAAATACAATAAATTGATTCTGAATGTCCTGTTTTTATATATCTTTGAGATTGAATTTTTGATATAAAACATTTAAATCAAATAGATTAGTTCTTTAAAAAATCAATAATAAATTAACTATACATTACGTAACTTAAAATAAGTGAAAACGCTATTTTTACGTAACAGTTTGTACCACAAATTGGCGAATATGGGTGAAAAAGATAATAAAGTTATAATAAATTGCGTTTCTCACTTTGAATTAAACTTTTCCTTGCCTAAATTTGCATGGCTTAGAACAAAATCAATCGGACTTATAGCATACATTTACCTTCTATAGTTACATTTCTTTCAAAAATCGCATATTTTTTTATATTGATATAACGTAAAATAACAATTTACTTTGCGTTTTGTCCTTTCTTAGCTTTTGGAATCATTGCTTTTGGAAGGCCATTATCATTTTATTAGCCAAAAACTGAAGATTATATGTCATTAAGAATCAAAATCATATTCCTGTCTTTTTTCGCTTTTTCTTTGATCCATACTTCTTTTGCTCAATTTGACCCGAATCCGCAGCTTGAATGGCGCACCATCGAAACCGCTCATTTTTATGTGCATTATCATTTAGGCACGGAACGCACAGCTAACACTGTCGCTAAAATAGCAGAGGAGATATACGGGCCTATTACTTCATTGTATCAATGGACGCCTAAGGACAAAACCTCATGGATAATTAATGATGAGTCAGATTATTCCAACGGCGCAACCGATTACTACGGCAATAGGATAGAAATTGCTTCATCTAATCTGGATTTTGATCTGCGCGGCACTCATGACTGGCTGAGAAACGTAATCACTCATGAATTCACCCACGTGATTCAGGTTCCCTCTGCAATGAAATTTTCCCAGAAGGTGCCTTCAATATATTTCCAGTTTTTAAATTATGAAAAAGAAAGAAGGCCTGACGTACTTTACGGCTATCCCAATACAATCATTTCATATCCATTTGCCGGCTCAGTTGTGCCTGCATGGTACGCAGAAGGCACTGCGCAATATCAGCGCCAGCAAACGGGTTACGATTTTTGGGATGGGCACAGGGACATGATACTGAGAATGCGCACGCTGGATAATAAGCTGCTCACATGGGAAGAAATGGGACAGTTCGCTTCGTCGACAACTTATAAAGCTGAATCGATATACAACGCCGGGTTCAATTTGATCCGCTATATAGCGGCTACATACGGAGAGGATAAGCTGAGAGAAATTTCAGGTTATATGGGAAGAGTAACAGATTTGAACATTGACGGAGCCTTCAAGAGCGCGATAGGGAAGTCGGGGAAGGATCTGTATAATGAATGGAAAGCATTTCTGCAGCGCGACTATACAGAAAGAGTAAAAGACCTGAAGACAAATCTGGTTGAAGGCGACCAGATAGCAAAAGTTGGATTTGCCAATTATTTTCCGGAGTATTCGCCGAATGGCAAAAAAATAGCGTACCTCTCGAATAAGGAGTATGATTACGGCGCGACTTCTTTGTGGATACATTACATTGACGGAAAGAAAGACGATGAACAATTGATCGCGGGAGTAGCTTCCAGCTTTTCGTGGTCCCCTGACGGAAAGAAAATTTTATTCTCGAGACGTAACAAGCCTACAATTCATGAAAAAAGCATCTTCGATATTTATGAGTATGATATCGCAAAAAAAGATGAAACCCAGGTAACATTTGGTCTGCGCGCCCACTCGCCTGCATATTCATATGACGGTAAGAATATTTGTTTTGCAGATAATCATGATGGCACACAGAACTTATATGTTGCGTCAAATCCCAATGGCAAAAAAATTAAGGAAGTTAAACAAATAACGAACTTCAAAAGCGGCGAGCAGATCTATGCTCCCAAATGGTCGCCTGACGGTTCAATAATTGTTTTTGATTATTCAAGAAATGATTCCAGGGGCATTGCTAAAATTGACGTTAATACCGGCTCAATTGAATTTCTGTTCCAAAGCGATAGCGCGGATTTCCGCAGTCCTGTATTTTCAAGGGACGGAAGCGCGCTCTTTTTTGCTTCTGACATGACCGGGATATATAATATATACAAGTATGACTGGCTTAACGAGGCAAAGGCGCCTGATGTTATGCAAAGGCAAAACAACTTAAAACAAATAACAAATTGCCTTGGCGGCGCTTTCATGCCGGATGTTGATTCACTTGGCAACCTCACATTTGCCTCATGGCAATCAGAAGGATATAAGATTAACCAGATCAAAAATTTTTCAGATCTTAACGGTTATATTGAATCAAGCAATGCGAGGTATAAAAGGCCCGATAAAGTTGTAGAGAAAATCGCCGAACAAAACGGATCTAACTCAACAGCCCCAAGGAATAAATTTGACTGGCCCAAACTGCACAATTTTGAAGACAGCAGCGTTACTTATTTAAAAAGTACTTCTTATAACAATGTGGCTACGCCGTTATTTATAATACCTGTGATCAAGTTTGATAATTATAATAAATCGGGAAAAGTAATGGATGCTTTTAAGCCGGGTTTTTATTTCTATTCTCAGGACGTACTTGGCAAAATGGGAATTTTCGGCGGCGCATCAATAAACAGAAATTTTGAAAGAGACCTGTTCCTGCAATTTGATTATGATAATGGCGTTCCATTCGCCAAGAAATTCTTCATAAAGCAGCTTGGTTTTGTGCCTGAATTCACAATCGCGGGCTATAATATCTCCAGGAAAACCAACGCCAATTTAGTGGCAGGGCTGGATTCAATACCGGTAGATATTACATATGACCTGCTTGAATTTGATTTTAATATGGCGTTCAAGATAATTAACTCTTATCATAAGATGAACGCCGAGTTTACTCTTTCAAAGTATTCATCAAAGCTTAGCACATTCCTGATCCCAACCGCTAATGTGCAGGTACCTTCTTCTTCGACAAATTATTTCACAGGCCGAGATCTTTCACTTGCTTACACATACACAAACTTCAGGCCGAACCGGAACGACGATATAAACCCTATTGGCAGGCGGGTTAAGCTGAAATATGATTACCAGTTCAGCAGCTTAAATCCGACAATAAGTTTCGATAACTCAGGCAACCAGATAGAGACTTTCCAGGAAGCGAAATTTCATTCCCTTGAAGCCAACTGGCTTGAGGCTTATGGATTATTCAATAACCAGCACTCAATCAGCCTTAACCTAAAAGCCGGCTCGATACTTGGCAAAACGCAGGATAACTTTTTTGATTTCTACGCAAGCGGCTACCCCGGCATGAAAGGATATCCTTTTTATGCTATTGGGGGCAATCATTACGCTACGGCTAATCTCACGTACAGGTTTCCGGTCGCTCAAAATATTGATATTCAGTTCCTGCAATTCTACTTTGATAAGCTGTTCTTCTCTGTTTACGGCGACTGGGGCAACGCATGGGACGGCAAAGCGACGCAGTTAAAGGATTTCAAAAAAGATATAGGGTTTGAGCTGAGACTGCAATCGTTTTCTTATTACGTTTATCCTACTTCATTCGCTTTTAATGCATCATATGGTATGGATCAGTTCAGCAGGCTTTTCCCGACTACTGTAAACTCAAACGAACTTGTAACATACGGCAAAGAGTGGAGGTTCTATTTCACCGTATTATTCAGCTTTGATGCAATAGAGGACCTGGCAAGTAAATTCAAGTTTTAAATAAATTGTCCCCGGCCGGTTTAATGCTCAGAACAACGCTCAAATACGGAGCTTATGCAGGCATTGTAATGATTCTTTGCTTTCTATCTCCATATTTTATTTGGGGTAAAGATCTTGACTTAAGCAGAGGCGAATTAATCGGCTACGCCGCTATTGCAATATGCCTTACATCAGTTTTCTTCGGTATAAAAAACTACAGGGATAAAAAACTTGGCGGCTCAATAAGTTTCGGCAATGCGTTCGGGATTGGGACGGAGATATCAGGCGTGGCGGCAATTATTTTCGGGATTTACAATTTCGTCCAGTATAAATACCTGGCGCCGGATATGATGCAAAGGCTAATGGACTATTATAAAAACAAGATAATCAACAGCGGTCAATCGCAGGAATTAATTGCGAAACAATTGAAGGAACTGCAGTCACAAGCCGGGTTTTACGGCAACCCATGGATAATGGGACTGGTTATGATAATGACGGTGTTTGTTATGGGAATGGCGATTAGTCTGATCTCAGCCTTAATCTTAAAAAAGAAGGGGATTGAACAAAACAAAAGCTGACCTTTTCAATTATTGCTTAACATGTGCAAAATATTGTTCAGGCAGACAGGTATTTCCTTCGGCTCATTTACTGTTTTTACATTTCTTTCGATCAACTCAACTAACCTTTCAGAATCCTGTTTCAATGTTTCAATCACGCCGCTCCAGAAATTACCAAATAACAATATTGGTTTCTCGGGTATGGATTTCTTGTTCATTAACTCAAGCGTTACGGATAATTCAACCAGCGTCCCTGTTCCGCCCTTAAGAACAACATAACCATCGGCAATCGCTATAAGCTCCGTTATCCTCTCCATAATATTAGGCATTTTCACTTCTTCATCAAGATAAGAGTTCGGTTTTGAATTCCATGATGAAACTGTAACCCCTATAGTTTTTCCGCCTGCCCCTTTTGCGCCTTTGGAAATTGCTTCCATTGTACCGGCATAACCGCCGGAGCAAACCATATATCCGTTTTCGGCAAGCGATCTTCCGATCGCTGTTACTTCTTTATAGTAAATATCGTCAGGGTTTACGAATGCCGATCCAAATGAGGTGATTATTTTATTTCTCATATTTCGCTCCTACGGAGCTTGTTATCTGTTCATTACCAATTACTCATTGTTCCTTGGTAATTAGTTATTAGTAATTAGTCATTGCTTTCCGGTGGTTCAAAACAAGTTCTGCAGCGAGCCTCGTATGATTCTGTTGCGCCTACAAGTACCCTGTCCTTGTCTTTGGTTATGCGCTGGGTCCTGTTTGCCGGAGCTCCGCATTTCATGCAAACCGCCAGAGTTTTTGTAATATACTCAGCAATAGCCAACAATTGTGGTATCGGTTCAAATGGTATACCGCGATAATCGGTATCTAATCCTGCTACAATAACCCGTTTTCCCTGATCGGCCAGCGTCTGGCAGACTTCCACAAGATTAATATCAAAAAACTGCGCCTCATCAACGCCGATTACGTCGGCATCGACCGAAAACAAGAGGATTTGCTGAGCCGTCTCAACAACAGTTGACGGAATCCTTTGCTCGCTGTGGGAAACGATTTCTTCAGCGCTGTAACGCGTATCTATGTGAGGTTTGAATATTGCAACCCTTTGTTTTGCGATCTGCGCCCGTCTGAGTCGGCGTATCAGTTCTTCTGTTTTTCCGCTGAACATAGAGCCGCAAACTACTTCAATTTGACCTTTTGGTTTATACCTGTAATGTTCTGTTTCCTGCATTATATATCAACACTAATAATATTTAGAATAAGAAGATAACTACTTTAATTTAAAATGATTTGGAAGTATATCCCTGAGTATAAATCTTTTAAGCTTTTTTGATTTGGTAATTAAGATAACCCGCAGCGCAGGGTTAAATTCCATCAGCGCCTGCCGGCAGAGTCCGCATGGGAATTTAAAGACATCTGAGCTTGTTGCTATAGCTATGGAAGTTATCTCTTTTTCCCCGTTTGAAATTGCATTAAACAACGCCGAACGCTCTGCACATACCGTAAGGGAGAAAGCATCAAATTCTACATTGGTTCCGGGAAAAATATTCCCGTTATTGGTTAATACAGCAGCGCCTACCTTAAATTTGGAGTGTGGCGAGTGTGAATTTGACTTAGCTTTTAAAGCAGCGTCAATTAGTTGTTTTTCTGCTTCTTTTTTGGTCATACGCCAAAAATACAAATAGCTGAATTGATATAATATACATATTTGAGTATTTTTTCTTTTTATACGTTGAAAATTAATAAGAACCGCTGATTTAATGCGCCGCAAGAAAATATTTAGGTTTTTTGACCGTTATCTTGGGATACCAATTGTCATTCTCCTGGCTCTTTTTACAAAGAAAAAGAGGCGGCTGCCGCTTGAAAATATCCAGAATATACTATTCATTAAACTTGCCGCTATTGGAGATGCAATATTACTGATACCGACCCTCCGGAAACTGAAATCTTCGTTCCCGAATGCAAAAATTACTTTCATGTGTTCCGATATTAACCGGGCTATCATTGAAAAGATACCTTATGTTGATGAAATTATTAATTGCAGGGTCTATGACTTCCTTAAAAACCCGATGAAATTCTATAGTTTTGTAAAGAATCTGAGAAAAGTAAAATACGAAGTCATAATAGACGGCGGACAATGGGAAAGAATTAATTCGATGATAACATGTTTTGCGCGCAAAGATTATTCGATAGGATTTAAAACAAAAGGACAATGGAAGCATATCATAA
>CAZMRG010000131.1:0-8849 GCA_964568655.1 uncultured Ignavibacteriales bacterium
CAGACCCCCTCCCGGCCTCCCCCTCCACGAGTCTTCGACTCGTCGAGCGTAGACTTGCTAAGGGGGAGGAGTTTCAATCATTATAATTTAGTAATTAGTCATTTGTCATTACATCACTATTCCCGTCCCGATTTAATCGGGTGGAATCTTGGTTTTCTTTCCCGTCCAATCTGAGTCCCTGCCTGTCCACGACTCCTTCGAGTCGTTGACTCATGGAGCAGCAGGCAGGGGATGACAAAAAAGCGCTCTAACCCACAGTCGTTTATTTTAGCATTGACAACATAAACACTCGTGTATTATATTTATTACATTGAGTAGTTAACAGTTAGTAGTTAATAACTAATTAACAAACATGACGAATTCTCATTTTAGTCGGTGAGAAATGAGACGGTTTTTAGAAAAATATTTTGTGATTCTGAAATGCAAACGCCAAATATGGCGCTATCTCACGTTTCATCTGACTGTATCTCACGTAAATGGCTTTTTTTGTTTACTATTGTTTGCTGATTTATTTATAAAGCGTTTATATTATGCAGTTAAAGTTTTGATCATTTGAAATATGCAACATAGTTTATTGCGCATTGAATTATCGTCCCCTCTAAGTCTCCCCCCTGTGGGACTCAGAGGAAGTATTATTCATCCGATGACGATGGAGTCATCGGATGAATAAGTCTAATTTTACTATTGCGTTAATGATAATGTATCCTTTATATTTAACTTCGGGGGTGAAAAACCGGTCTGTTTTGACTCTTTGGGCCGGTTTGGATAAAGTTCAATATTCTTCCTATTATCCACAAAAAAAGGCGCATATTGGGCTCTTTAATCGCATAACTAGTAATGGCTAAGAAAACTAAAGCCGCAGATACGCTCTTACGGCAAATCAAAGAACTAAAACGGAAACTTAAGAAATCCGATCTGTTAATAAAAGAGATTGGAGAAAAGCAAACGGAGCTGAAAGTCCGCGCAGATGATTTTACGCGGTTAATTGAAAGCTCGCATGACGTTATTTACCGGCTTGATGTAAAAAGCCGCAGGTATATTTACGTCAGCCCGTCATGTCTTCCCGTTTACGGGATTCCTGAGCGCTCGTTCCTTAAGAAAACGGTTTCATTTTTAAAAACCAGGATTCACCGCGATGACAGAACATGGCTCGGCGCTCACATCCGCGATATCATGTTGAAAAAAGGAAAGGGCTCTAAGAATTTCAGGGTTGAGTATAGAATTATATTCAGGAACGATGAAGAGAAATGGATAGTGGACCGCCATACTGTATTTTATGACGTTAAAGGAAATCCGCAAACAATAATCGGGAGCGTAAGAGATGTAACTTTTACTAAAAACACCCAGGAAGAGCTTACACGAAGTTATAATCTTCAGAAAGAATATCTTAACCTTCTTTTGTCAATTCAAAATGCGCTTCCGGCGCCAATATCTCTTCTTGATAAAGACGGAAATATAATCAGCGTTAATTCTGTTTGGGAAAAGCACAGGGGCAAGAACCCGTATTTCGGGCTGGCGCTCGGTATCGGAACAAATTATTTAAAAGCATTTGATGCATTAAGTAAAAAAGGCTCCTCATCAGGAAAAGAAACAGCGTCAGGTTTAAGGAAATTACTGAGATCTGAACTGGACGAATTCTCGGAAGATTACAGCGTGGATTCCGGCGGCGGAAAAAACTGGTACAGGATGCTTGCCAAACCTATAAACAGGAAAAGAAGAGAAGGCGCGGTTGTGATGCACATTAACATAACGGAAACTAAAACGGCGCAGGAGACTCTTACGCTATCCGAAAAACATTACAGGGCCCTGTTTGAAGAAAATCCTGTCCCTATACTTGTTTATGATTTTGAAACGCTGAAGATACTTTCTGTAAATGAATCCGCGGTACAGTTTTACGGGTATTCACGCGATGAGTTTGTCAAAATGAGCACTCTGCAAATAAGGCCGATAGAAGATATTGATTCTTATATTCAATACAGGAAAGATCTTTATGAAAAGGGGCTTCACAACATGCCCCTTCATGCCGGGATATGGACTCATAAGAAAAAGAACGGCGAAATATTTAAGGTAGAAGTAATCCGGAGAGTAATAGAATACGAAGGGAAAGACGCAGTATTGGCGCTCATCAACGACGTCACCGGGAAAATTAAAACCGTTGAAGAGCTTGAACGGAGAAACAAAGAGATCAGCCGGATGTATGAAGTTGAGAAACAGCTTTCAAGCACGCTGGAACCCTCGGTAATTTACGATAAGATATATCACATAATTTCAGAGCTTATGGCGTGCGATTCGATGATAATTTCTTCATTCAATAAAGAGGATAATATGATAAAATGCCTGTCGGTCTGGGCCGACGGCAGCAAGATCGATCTGTCTGATTTTCCGCTCATTCCTCTGGCGCCTGAAGGGCATGGGATACAGAGCCCTGTGATAAGGTCGGGGAAACCAAAGATAATTCTTAATTACAAAACTGAGTTCCTGAAAAGCAAATACCAGATAACGCGCAGCAGCAGTCCCCTGCCGGGAAAACAAATAGAATTGTATTCTTCCGCAGTTATGATCCCGTTAAAACTCGAGGGCGAAGTAATCGGCACGCTTCAGGTATTAAGCAGGAAAAAGGACGCATACGGCGAGGAGGACCTCAGAATCCTTGAGGCAATTTCAGCGCACATTTCAGCCGCAACCGCAAACGCGCTGCTATACCAGCAGGCTCAGAATGAAATATCCGAGAGAACCAAAGCCGAGCAAACTCTGAAGAAACGGACAGAAGAGATAAGTCTGCTTTATGATTCATATATTGAGCTGACCAGCACGCTTGAGCCTTCTGTAATTTATGAAAAGGTTTACCATATTCTTTGCAGGATAATGCCATGCGATGCTATGATGATATCAGGTTATGACGATAGTTCCAAAATGATAAAGCCGGTATCCCTCTGGCAGGACGCGCAAAAACTTGAAGCGGAAAAATTACCCTCTTTACCCGCTAACAGTTTGGGCGAAGGAACTCAAAGCCGCGTCATAATTTCCGGCGAGCCGCTTATGCTTAATGATTATGCAGCTTATATTGATAAGGTCCAGGTAAAATTCATTGTTAACGAGAAAGGTACGCTGCTGCCGAACGTTCCCGATTCAGAAATGGTCTCCCGTTCTGCGCTGCTGGTTCCGATGAAGATCGAGAATAAAGTTATAGGCGTAATTACTGTGTTCAGTTATAAGAAAGACTCATACTCGCCCGAGAACCTGAGCATGCTGCAGGCTCTTTCAACGCAGTTATCGGCCGCAACGGTAAATGCAATGCTTTATCAGCAGGCTCAAAGCGAGCTGCGGCAAAGAATAAAGTCCGAGGAAGAGCTGAAGATAAACAAGGAGAAGCTTGAGAACGCACAGTTGGTGGCAAACCTTGGAAGCTGGGAGCTTGATAACGCAACCGGGGAGATATTTTTATCTGATGAGCTGTTCAGGATTTGCGGTGTTGAAAAAACACAAAAAAGATATGATCTGCAATCAGCCGTTGACATGTATCACCCGGACGAAAGGGAGGATATCCTGAGAAGCTTCTACAGGATCAAAGATGAGGGGGGCCCGGTAACTTCCGAAAGAAGAATTTTACGGCCCGATGGTTCGGTAAGGTTTGTCCGTTTGCATACAGGAGCGGTGCGGGGTTTAAACGGTAAGATAACCGGTTACATAGGCACGGTGCACGATATTACCGGGCTGAAACAAATTAACCAGGAGCTTGTTAAGTCGCTTGAAGAGAAGGAATTGATGCTGAAAGAAATCCACCACAGGGTAAAAAATAACCTGCAGGTTGTATCAAGCCTGCTGAGGATGCAGTCAGAGACCGTTACGGATAAATCAGCTATTGAACATTTGAAGATAAGCGAGCAGCGTGTAAAATCAATGGCGTTAATTCACCAGCAGCTTTATAAGACCCAGGACCTGAGCAGGATAAATTTCAGGGATTATGTTAACGAGCTCTGCATGTATCTCTACCATGCTTATACTATAAGAACGGGGAAAGTAGATCTTTCAGTCGACGTAAGCGATATTAGTTTTGGCATAGATACGGCGCTGCCGTGCGGGCTGATAATAAACGAACTTATTACAAATTCGCTGAAGCATGCTTTCCCGGGCGATATGACCGGTAAAGTAGAAATAAAGCTTTATAAAAACGATGAGGGCAAAAATATATTAATTGTAAAAGATAACGGCATCGGGATGAAGAAGGATTATGACGCAGATAAAGCAGGCACGTTAGGGATGAAACTTGTAAAGACCCTTACCGAACAGCTGGAAGGAGAATTGCAAATAATACATGAAGGCGGGCTGGAAGTTAAAATTACATTTGACGACCTTATATATAAGCATAGAATTTGAATGCGTAAACTCATCAGTTTTTTAGGTTCTTTTTTTGACTTAAAAGTGCAGAATTTACTGCAAATAACAGGCATTTAGTGTAATATAAATAACTACATTCTTTTCATACTATTGATTATTGTTTAGCCGGATATGATAAGCTAACTTTGTAGTGTTAGTAGAAGCAACACCCCTTGAAGTAAAAAGTAACACACCCTTTTGAGTATGAGAAACTGCAAGAGCAGAATCAATTGAATCCGGTTAAACAATAAAATGTTTGACCGGATTTGTTTTATATGATAACTATTAATCTTATTAAATTGTCTCATAAATCGTTCCATTTGACGCTTTTCCGATTTTTATATGTCACTATCGCCATTTTTATTGAAATTATTTTGAAGTGTAGTTCAACTATATTTTGATTAACTTTGCGATTATTCCACTAAAATAGAGCATGAAAGCAGAAGAATTAACTATAGAACAGCGCGAAAAGCTGTCCGAATTTGGCGTAAACACTTGGTTTGTTATGGAGTTATTGGAAGATTATCTCAATAACCCCGGATCAGTAGGCGAGGACTGGCAAAAGCTTTTTGCCTCGTTGAATATTAAGCCCAACGGCAAGGATGTCCGAACCACACAACCTGCGGAAAGAACAGCCGCGCCTGTACAAGTTTCCTCACAGCCATATGTCATATACCCCCAGCTTCATGAAGGCGACGAAACGGCGATAATAAGAGGAGTCGGGGAGCGTATCATAGAGAATATGACCGCAAGCCTTTCGGTGCCAACGGCAACTTCATTAAGAACAGCGCCGGTAAAAGTGCTTGAAGAGAACCGCAGAATTATTAACCAGAACCTAAAAAAAACAAGCGGCGGAAAAATATCTTATACTCATTTAATCGGGTGGGCAATAGTAAAAGCGATCGAAAGCGTTCCTGTAATGAATTATGCGTTCACCGTGATTGATGGCGCGCCAAACATTGTAAAACGTACGGATGTGAACCTCGGACTTGCAATCGACCTCGAAAAGAAAGACGGCATAAGAAGCTTAATAGTGCCGAATATCAAAAAAGCTAACCGGATGAACTTCCGCGAATTCTTTTTAGCTTATAATGATATTATCATAAGGGCGAAGAGCAATAAGATTGATATCAGCGATTTTCAGGGAACAACAATTACGTTAACTAATCCCGGAACAATAGGGACAGTTTCTTCGCAGCCGAGATTGTTAATTGGCCAGGGAGCCATAATTGCAACAGGCGCTATTGGTTATCCCTCTGAATACCAGGCGGTGACCAAAGCTATTATAATCCAGTTAGGTATAAGCAAGGTGATGAATATCACAAGCACATATGACCACAGGATAATACAGGGTGCGGAATCGGGAATTTTTCTGAAGAGGATCAATGAGCTTCTTATTGGCGAGGCGGGCTTTTACGAACAGATATTCGCGGATATGGAAATCCCCATGATGCCTGTTGGCTGGGGCATTGATAAGAACCCGGAAGATTTTGTCGGCATAAATAATATAGAAGAGATTGAAAAACAGGCGCGCGCTATTCAGCTTATAAATATGTTCAGAGTAAGAGGGCACCTGCTGGCTAATCTTGACCCGCTTAAACACGTCGCGCATTATCATCCCGAGCTTGACCCCGTTACTTATGGGTTTACTGTGTGGGATTACGACAGGGAATTTATAACGGCAGGACTTGCCGGATTAAGAACGGCGACCCTGAGAAACATACTTGATATACTTCACAAAACGTATTGCGAGAAAATTGGCGTTGAGTACAGGCATATATCCGACCCGGAAGAAAAACAGTGGCTTCAGGACAGAATGGAACCAAACCGCAACCAGCCGAATTATTCAGACGTTGAAAAAAAACATATTCTTTATAAGCTTGTGCAGGCTGAGGGCTTCGAGAAATTTATTGACAAGAAATATTTAGGACATAAAAGATTTTCACTTGAGGGTTCTGAGACAATTATCCCGGTTATCGACTGCCTGCTTGGGCTCGCATCAGATGAAGGCGTGGATGAGCTAGTGCTCGGTATGGCTCACAGGGGCAGGTTGAACATACTTGCGAACATTATAGGCAAAAGCCTGCAGGCGATATTTTCCGAGTTTGAAGATATTACCGACACGGATTCGGCGCAGGGTTCGGGCGACGTTAAATATCATCTGGGCGCATCAGGAACTTACACCACAAGCGACGGAAGCGAAATAAAAGTTTCGGTATCATCAAATCCCAGCCACTTAGAGTTTGTTAATCCGGTGGTTGAAGGAATTGTGAGAGCCAAACAAACTATCATTGGCGATAAATACAGAAACCAGATAATTCCTGTAATACTTCACGGCGATGCCGCAATTGCAGGCGAAGGAATTGTAGCCGAGACGCTGAATCTTTCGCAGCTAAAGGGATACTCAACCGGCGGCACAATACATGTAATAATTAATAACCAGATAGGGTTTACAACAAGTCCAGTTGACGCGCGCTCAACTGTATATGCATCGGACGTGGCTAAGATGGTGCAGGCGCCAATATTCCATGTGAACGGGGACGACCCCGAAGCGACCTTGCTTGTAACTAAGCTGGCTTACGAATTCAGGATGAAGTTTAATAAAGATGTGGTTGTGGATGTATTCAGCTACAGGAGGCTGGGGCATAATGAAGCTGATGAACCGGCGTTCACTCAGCCATTATTATATAAAGCTATCAGGAAGCATCCATCGGTCACGGCTCTTTACAGGGAAAAGCTGATAAAAGATAAAGTTGTGTCGGAAGAAGAAGCAAAAGCGATTGAAGAAGAAGTGTACAACTTCCTTGATACAGGTTATGAACGGGTGAAAGAGAGTTCGCTGCCGTTTAAAGCTGACCTTCCGCTAGGGTTGACCCAGGAACAGGTAGATGAGCTGAGGAAATACGAGCTTGCTGAAATTACAATGAATGACCTGGATAAAGTTGTGGATAAGATAACTACGCTCCCTGAAAACTTTAATCTTCATCCTAAGCTTAAGAAATTTATTGAATCACGCCGCGAGTTTTTGACTAAAGATGTGTTAATCGACTGGTCATTTGCGGAAGCGCTTGCTTTCGGCTCGCTGCTTCTTGAGGGCATTCCCGTGAGGCTGAGCGGACAGGATAGCGCGCGCGGAACATTTTCACAGCGGCATATTGTACTGACCGACATGGAGACCGAGAAAGAAATAATTCCGCATAACAATATCGCTCCCGGCATCGCGGCAATCGAACCGCTTGATAGCCTGCTTTCGGAAGCGGCTGTTCTTGGTTTTGAGTTTGGTTACAGCATTGCCGACCCGCTAACGCTGGTCTTATGGGAAGCGCAATTCGGGGATTTTGCCAACGCGGGGCAGGTTATTATTGATAACTTCATAGTAAGCTCGCATCAGAAATGGAGCCTGCCAAGCAATCTTGTAATGCTTCTGCCGCACGGGCAGGAAGGGCAGGGGCCGGAACACTCAAGCGCCAGGATCGAAAGATTTTTAACTTTGTGCGCTGAAAATAATATAACGGTCTCGAATCCATCAACACCGGCTCAATATTATTATTTACTCAGGACCCAGGGGAAATACCATAACCGCAGGCCGCTTGTAGTAATGACCCCAAAGAGCCTGCTCAGGAATCCCGAAGCGAAATCAGAGAAAAAGGAATTTGTTGGCGGCTCTTACCAGGTAGTTATTGACGATAAATCAGTTTATAAAGACGATGTGAAGCGCGTTGTTGTTACCAGCGGAAAATTTTATTACGACCTGCTTAAGTTCA
Source organism: uncultured Ignavibacteriales bacterium (assembly GCA_964568655.1). Taxonomy (GTDB): domain Bacteria; phylum Bacteroidota; class Ignavibacteria; order Tepidaquicellales; family OLB5; genus CAWFKW01. The sequence goes on from CAZMRG010000131.1 coordinate 8,142, forward strand.
GGAATGAAAATAAGAGAAACGACGTTGCTATAGTGCGGCTGGAAAGATATTATCCATATCCATCCGAGGAAATGAAGCTGATACTGGCCTCATACGCGAAAGCGAAAGAAGTGGTTTGGGCGCAGGAAGAACCATATAATATGGGCGCATTGAATTATGTTGTTCTTAGGCTAAGGCGGAATTTTACCGAAGGTCAAATGCTTTATACGGTCAGCAGGAAAACAAGCGCATCGCCTGCGCCGGGTTCCCATAAAGTTTTTATGGATACTCAAAAGCAAATTGTTGAAGAAGCGTTCGGCGAGTTTGAAAAATGAACTGAATATTGAGAATTTGCTGAAATTATGCACTAAAGCGCTGTTATTAAAAGACCTAACGTTATTTCACCTGAAGGCTGCTGTTGCAGCCTTTTTCATTGAATTAACCACAAGACATTAGTCATTATCGCTATTGTTTAACGTGAAAAAGTTAGGTAATTTAGTGTAGAAATTAAGTGAATGAGAAAGTGTCTATTTTAGATTCTTTCAAATTAAAGAGGATGATCATGCAAGTCGACTTAAAGCCAGCAATGAAAGAAAGTTACGTATTTATTACAGGAACGATAGTGATAATGTCAGTATTGATACTTTTCGGATTCATTTTCGGTTAGATAGTATTCCTGAATAATAAAGTTTTACGCCGGCGGGGAGCCTTATCACCTGCGCCGGCGTC
>CAZMRG010000132.1:0-8770 GCA_964568655.1 uncultured Ignavibacteriales bacterium
GTCCGGCCGGATAATTTCGCGTATCAAACTGGATACAATAACTAGTTCATTAAATTATGACCCGCGGGTCTGATTTTTAAACCAATATTTAAAGATCATAAACGCAAAAGGGAAAAGAAAGCAGAAAGCAGAAAGCAGAAACTATTAAATACTATAGGTTAGAAAGAAAAAGAAATAGCGAAACGCGAATTTCAGTATTCGCTATTTCGCCATTTCACTATTACTATATTTTGAATCAGGTTATTTTGGCTTGAGTTATAAAGTCAAAGTTTACGGAATTCTATATTTACTTTACCTTCTTAAATAATTTCACCAGGTCAAGTTTTTCCCAGGTGAAGTCTTTATCGTTGCGTCCAAAGTGTCCGTAATTAGTCGTCTTGCGGAATATCGGGCGGCGGAGGTTCAGCCTGCCTATTATTCCGTTCGGAGTCATATCAATATTCTTAGTTATGAAATCAGAAATTTTTGTATCGGCAACTTTTCCTGTTCCGTAAGTATTAACTAAAATTGAAATAGGATCCGCGACGCCGATAGCGTATGAAACCTGGATGAGACATTCGTCTGCCAGTCCTGCCGCTACTATGTTCTTTGCAAGGTGCCTGCATGCATACGCAGAGCTTCTGTCTACTTTGGAAGGATCCTTGCCTGAAAAAGCTCCGCCGCCGTGCGCGCCTTTCCCGCCGTAAGTATCTACAATAATTTTTCTGCCGGTTAAACCTGTATCGCCGTGCGGGCCGCCAATAACAAATTTACCTGTTGGATTAACATGATATTTAATGTGACTGCCGAATAATTTTGTAATTCTTGCCGGAAGCTGTTTTTTGACCCTTGGAACAAGATACTTGATCACATCTCTTTTAATAGTATCCTGCATCTTCTTATCTGCTGCAGCCTGCGAAAGTCCTTTTCCGGGTTTTATAAAGTCATCATGCTGAGTTGAGATCACGATTGTATCAACGTTCTTCGGCCTGTTCTTATTATCATATTCAATTGTTACCTGCGACTTTGAATCCGGCCTCAGGTACTTCATAACTTTTTGCTCTCTTCTTATTACAGCCAATTCTCTTAATAGCTTGTGCGACAGATCAAGAGCAAGCGGCATATAGTTGTCGGTTTCGTTTGTTGCATAACCGAACATCATTCCCTGGTCGCCTGCGCCCTGCTGTTTTTTATTTTTCTTCTCCACGCCTCTGTTAATATCAGCCGATTGTTCGTGCATTACATTCACTATTCCGCAAGACACTGCGTCGAACTGGTAAGCTGATTTGTTGTAACCGATAGTATCTATTACTTCCCGTGCAATTCTCTGTATATCGGTTTCGAGTTTTGCCTTCTGGTTAGCTTTAATTTCTCCGCCGACTACAACTAAGCCTGTTGTACAGTAACATTCGCATGCAACTTTTGCATTCGGGTCGTGAGTTAATATTGAATCTAATACTGCGTCCGAGATCTGGTCGCAGACTTTATCCGGATGCCCTTCGCTGACGGACTCCGACGTGAAAAAATAAGACATGTTAGCTCCTGTTAATTTTTATATTTATTATTAGTTATTTATTCTATCGATTATTTTATTGTTTCCAAAACCAATTCTGCAAAATCTTTTACTTTTACTTCTTCGGCTTTGCCTTTTTCTTTTACTCCATCTGTGAGCATTGTCATACAGAACGGACACGCCGTGGCAATTACGTCCGGGTTTTGCGCAAGCGCTTCTTCTGTTCTTTCAATGTTTACTTTTTTACCTATTTTTTCTTCCATCCACATCCTGCCGCCGCCGGCTCCGCAGCAAAGCCCCTTATCGCGCGAACGCTTCATTTCAGACATCTCGCCGGTGTTGGTCATTTTCAGCAATTCCCTGGGTTCTTCATAAATGTTATTATATCTTCCAAGGTAACAAGAGTCATGGTAAGTCAATTTTTTATTTATTTTTTTAGATCCGTCAAATTCTAATTTATTTTCAGATACGAGATCATTTATGAATTCTGAGTGATGAACAACCTCGTAATCGGCGCCGAATGCTTTATATTCGTTGCCGATTGTCTGAAGGCAATGCGGGCAGCTGACAAGAATTTTCTTGAATTTGTACTGCGCCAGGGTCTGCACATTTTCTTTTATCATTGTCTGCGCCAGGAATTCATTTCCAAGCCTCCTGGCAGAATCGCCGTTGCATTTTTCTTCGGTTCCAAGCACAGCAAAGTTTACGCCTGCTTTATTCAGTATCTGCGCAACCGAGCGCGATATGTTCTGGTACCTTGCATCAAATGACCCAGCGCACCCCACCCAATATAACACATCAAACTCATGTTTCTCAGCGGCAACAGGAACTTCAATTCCCTCTGCCCACTTTAACCTGTCTGATTGAGGGAAGGCCCATGGAGCTCCGTTATTTTCCATATTGCTGAATACCGTCATCAACTCCTCAGGGAAACGGGATTCGCTCTGTACAAGATAACGCCGCATGTCTATAATTGGATTTACGTGTTCAATATTTACAGGGCATTCCTGAACGCATGCCATACATGACGTACAAGCCCAAAGTTCGTTATCGGTAATTAGTGTTTCCGAAACAAGTTTATGCGCTTCAACTTCAGCGGGAATTTCCTTTCCGCTTTTTAAAAGCGGAGCTTTCTCGGAAACCCTTTCGCGGATATTCATAATTATCTTGCGCGGCGATAGCGGTTTTCCCGTCAGGTTTGCAGGACAAACCGAAGTGCATCTTCCGCATTCGGTGCATGCATAGCCGTCAAGCATTTCCTTCCATGTAAGCTGTTCAATATCGCCCGCCCCCAAAAAAACATTTTCTTTTTCAAAATCTATTTCTTCGGTGTCGAGCGTCTGCGGGCCAAGCTTGGATAAATAAACATTGGGCAGCGATGACACAATGTGAAAGTGCTTTGAATAGGGGAGATAATTCATGAAAGTGAAAATGATCAGAACATGTCCCCACCAGAAAATATTATAAATAATAAACGCGTTCGAAACTGAAAACAAAGGCGTAAATATGTTCGCGAAAAAATGCCACTTATAGAAAGATGCATGTTCCGGCTGCAGCAATGGCTGAACTGAATTTACTCCAAACATTGTGACCATTACGCCCAGTATCATGAATAGGATCAATGTTGCATCGGCATTTGTATGACCGTCGCCCTGCAGTCTTTTAGGATGTATTACATATCTTCTGTAGAAAGCAAAGAATACCGAAACAATAACCAGTATTCCAAAGATATCCTGGAACAGAAATATTAATTTTGACGCTTTGCCAAGAAACACAATTGAGAAAGGAGAGTAAAATCCTTGTATCAACGCTTCGATAACAGCAGTGAGCAAAGTCAAGAATCCCCAGAAAATAAACGCATGCATTAAACCTGCGGCAGGTTCTCTAAGAATTTTAGACTGACCTATCCCGACTGCAAATACTTTGCGGAGTCTTTGTCCTGGAGAATTGAATCTGTTTTCACTTCGTCCTAAAGTCAGGTATGATCTGATTCTGAGAAGGTTATATGAAAAGAATCCTATTGCCGCCAGGAAAATGGCTGTAAAAATGATATTCTGAGCTAGCATATCCCCAAAATTATGTAAAAATAAGAAAATTATAAAGTCTATAGGGATAAAGTTAATAAAATGAGTACCAATGACATACTAATGGCATCGCCGGGATTTAGCGCTTGTATATACTTTTTCTAAACTTTATATTTTACTCATATGCTAAGGAATTTCAGCATGGTAAAGCAATTATTACTTCTGATAATACTGTTTTCAACGCTGGCGCTTTTTAGTTCCTGCGATTCTGCCGGTTATGATCTTGAAGAAGAGAGCGTTGATGCGCCCAAGACTGAAACAAAGACAGAAATTAAGGAAGACTTAAATCAGCCAAAGCCGGAAATAAAACAGGAAATAAATAAGTTCATAAACAGGAAAGATCTTAATCCGCTGCGAAAAACTTATGCGATTCAAATCGGAGCTTTTGGCTCTGAATCAAATGCCCGCACTTTTTTAACCCTTGCCAAAACGAAACTCAATTATGACATAAATTATTACCAGGTTGACGGACTGTACAAAGTGCGCGTTGGTTCATTTGGAACGGAGGCGGATGCCTTAAACATTCTTTCCATGGCGAGGGATGAAGGCTTTCTGGATTCATTCGTGGTAGAATTGAAATAAGTGGATGTTTTTTTCATGTAATAGTTATTATATTTTATGGGTTAGTTATTAATTTAATGTAGGGAATTTGATTAAATGAAACAAAAATACATCTTGTTTCTGATTGCCTTAATTATTTCGATTTATTTTGCTGCATGCACTTCTGAATCATACAATTATGACAAAGTAAGTACCGAAGATTCAACCAAGGTGAAAGACTCCGTACAGGTCGATAAAGCCGAAATCCAAAAGATAATGAATTCCAAAAAAACGTATACTGTGAAAAGCGCTCCAACTTTTATTTTGAGCCTTGCAGGGCAGTTAAATATTGGGAACTCAGAGCTTTCTCTGAATGATAATCCTGCCCAGTTCTTAGAGGGACAGAATTTTGGCGTTCAAAACGGATGGGGTATATCTGCCGCCGGCAAATTTCCTATCGATCAGAAAAGCGGGAATTTCAGAATTCTGGTTCAGAGCGGGTTTAATCATTTCAGCAACGCATTTGCACGCAGCACTGCTACTGAATTTGGAACCGTTCAATATAATATAATTAGTCTCGGAACAGGATTGGAAAATAATTTCAATCCGAAATTTATGGTGAAGCCATACGTGGGCGCGGCAATAATGGGGAGTCTTGTTTCGGGTAAGTCTAATTATACATCTTCCGGAGTGGCAAGCGTGATTAATATAAAAAATTCGTTCAGGCTGGGTTTTACCGTATACGCAGGAGTCGAATACGCTGTTTCAGACAGGATTGGCATTAACCTTGGAGCAAGGTTTACAAATATCAATACATGGCTGAAAAAATCGAGTATGGATTCTGACCCCAATAATATTAGTTTGAGAGACGCATTTTCAAGTCCGCATATCCCTTACGGCGGCTGGAAAAATTTTGCTTTTACATCTTTCAATCTTGGAACCAGCATATATTTTGGCGTGAAAAACCTGATATTTAAATTTTAAAATGGAAATTTCAAAAAGCTAAGCAGGTATTTACACATATATTAAATGAAAAACTTTTTTTTACTTTTTACGATGTTGGCTGTTACCGCGATATCATTTTCCCAATCGCAGAGGGTGATGGTTGTCAGGTCATATCCGACTTTTACCATCCAGGCTAACATCGATTATAATCAGTCATATCTGGAATTTAACGGCACCTATAACAACGATTTTCATTCCGATGAATACATGAAAGGTTCCATGCTTGGAGCTGATAAGGGCCTGGGCGGAAGCATAACTTCAAAGATCGCTTTATCGGAAAGGGGAAGGCTCAGGTTAAACGTTTCACTTAGTTATAATAACTTTAAAACTTATTTATTTGGGAGAAACAACAGGATCTCAGACGTAGGGAATAGCTCTATTAATATTATGAGCCTTGGAATAGGGTTGGAACATAATTTTACCCCTAATTATAAATATAAATTATATCTTGGCGCTGAAGGCACGGCAAATATGATCAATGGCAATAGTCTTATCTGGGTATTTGTAGGCGGTACTCCGGGATATACATATGGCGTTACCATCAAGAACTCGTTTAGAATCGGGGCGGCTATCTTTGGAGGTACAGAATACATGATTAACGATAAATTAGGTCTGAGCCTTGGGTTTAAATATCATATTGCAAACATATTATTAAAGAGCGCAAAAACTTCGGATGACCCATACTCATTTGAACTGAGGGATGCGGCTGACCCAAATGTACAATATGCGGGGAAGAAAACTTTAGCATATATTTCTTTAATGGCAGGAGTAAATTTTTATTGGGGTGTTGATACAAAAAGATACTCAATTAAATAAATAAAATTAATTAGAAATTAGATTGAAGAATTTTCTTAAATCTTTTTGAGTATGCAGGCAGCTGGTTTACCGGTTGCCTTTTTCGTTTTATTTACTGCTTTCACTGTATTTTTATAAAATTCAAAATGACTATATTGTTTTGACTCCGGTTAACAGTTTTAGTTTGTTCATCATAAGAGGGCTTAGCCTAAAGTATTCTCGAAGTTTTTGTTACAAGTAGCTTGTTTTTATACAAGTATCTAATTATATTCGACTTGTAAAAATATGTCATTTATGAGAAAATATCTGATATTCTTTTCAATGTCTCTGGCAATTATTTATTATGGTTGCGGTTCGGGAGAGTATGAACTTGAAGAACATCAGGTTGATTACGTTGAAACCACCCTCAAAATTGATACCGTAAAGAAGGTAGCGCTTGATACTGCAGGCAGGAATAACGATAACAAAGACAGATATAATAATTCAAAAGACACGTACTCATACATTGTTCAGATAGGCGCTTTTTTTGTTGAGTCAAATTTTCAGAGATTCTACAGTTTAGCTAAACAAAATCTTGGAAATGAAGTGTTCTATGAGTTTACCAATAATCTTTATAAAATCAGAATAGGAAAATATTCCGATAAGGCGGAAGCTCTTAGACAGCTTCAATATGTTAAGGAACGCAGTTATGATGATGCGTTTATTATAACTATTAAAAATAAGTAGTTCGCTTGTTAAGTTAAATTTATGACTAATTTGTCTAAATATCTTGTTAGCGTAATATTAATGGTTTCGGCATGCAATATTTTATTTGCACAGTCCGCTGACACATCATATATAGGAATTGCTCCCGCCAATGTTCTGTACATGCTCAAACATGGGAAAGCTCCAAGGGTCACATTACAGCTTAGCTTTAACTATAATATCGGGATGATGGATCTTGCCGCAAACGACAACACCAGTTTCAGGCGCGATGATTTTATAGCAGGGCGCGATTTCGGTACAAGGTATGGCTATGGCGTGAGCCTGACAGGAAAAATAGCTCTGCATAAAGAAGGAAATGTGAGGCTTAACGTCTCAGGATCTTATAACCGGTTTGAAAGCAATTTTGTGATATCTGAATCACCGGAAGGTAAAGTCAGTTATAATGTTATACAGGCGGCTCTGGGATTGGAAAACTGTTTTAACCCCGACAGGCCTTTCAAGCCTTATATAGGATTTGATATAGTTGCTAGTTTCATAAACGGAAAATCGACTTTTAAAACAGATAGTACAGATTTTAACCTTACTATAAATAGTGCATTCAGGATCGGGTTCAGCGCGAACTTTGGATTTGAATATGCTTTGAATGATAAGCTGGGTTTAAATCTTGGAGTGAAGCTGACTCATGCTAATGTTATCGGAAGACAGTCAAAAGTATCGCCCAACCCGAATCAAACATATTTAAACGATGATAAAGTTACAGGCAATGCGACGATACCTTTTGCCGGATGGAAGCAATTTCTGTATAGTACATTCTTCACAGGAGTAAATTACTATTTTGGAATGAAGGATAAGAAGTAATCTAATGATGAGAGCTGCCAATAAAATATCAGCGTTCCTTTTTGTTTGCTTTCTTTTTTCTTATGCGGGGATGATCTCCGCGCAGGAAATTCACGTTGATACTATAAAAGTGAACAAGACCAGGATGATCAATATCGTCTCGGTTATGACCGTTCCCAAATTGATCTTACAGCTTAGCGCAAGTTACAATTCGGGCGCAATGGAGCTTACATCTCATAACGGCGGTTTCAGCTCTTTCGATCTGACAAGCGGAAAAAATTTTGGAGCAAGAAACGGATTTGGCATCAATCTTACCGGAAAGATACCGCTAAACAAAAAAGGTCAGTTCTGGCTGGATGTTGTTGCCGGCTTTGCAAGATTCCAAAGCGATCTGTTTGCCCAAAACTCTCAAGAGGGAAAAGTATCTTATAATTCATTTAACGGAGGGGCAGGAGTTGAATATAATTTTACATCTTACCATCACGTAAAATATTATTTTGGCTTGAATCCTCTGGTGAGCGTTATATCCGGAAAAGCAACGCTGATAAACCCAAATGATAATACCCAGACTATTGTTACTATCAAATCGAACGTGCGTGTAGGTTATTCAGTATATATGGGCCTGGAATATGCTTTCACTAAAAATATTGGAATGAACACCGGCCTGAAGTTTACACATGCTAACCTTCTGATGAAGAAAACAACAGACCCGGGGGCAAACTATACCCAGGTTGAATTGAATGACGGAGCTACGTCGGCTTTTAATCCTATACCGTTTGGCGGCTGGAAACAGTTCGCGTACATTTCAGCTTATGCAGGAATAAGCTATTTCTTTGGCGTAAAAGTTAACAGGTACAAACTGCCGTAAGAAAATCCCCTGCTTTTTTATAACAGGGGAGTTTGAGATTATTTTTTTTTGTTTGATCCTTACTTAACCAATACCATCTTCTTAGTCATCACAAAATCGCCCGCTTCTATTCTGTAGAAATAAACGCCGCTTGCGAGATTGCTTGCGTTAAAGTCTATTGAATATCTTCCAGCCTGCTTAAATTCGCTGTTCAATAATCTCTTCACAACACGGCCAAGTAAATCATAGATAACAAGCGTTACTTTACTGTCTTTCGGTAAGTCGAAATTTATTTTTGTTGACGGATTAAACGGATTCGGAAAATTCTGATACAGATTATACACGGTCGGTATTTGATTCCTGGAAAGTATTTTTATTTGTCTGCGGACCATCTGAAGCGCTGTCTGTATAAATGTGATTTGCGCCCTCATCTGATACGGAATACCCTGCTGTATTTTGGGAGGC
>CAZMRG010000133.1:0-8617 GCA_964568655.1 uncultured Ignavibacteriales bacterium
CGCACATAAGTATTATCTTACCATAACGTAATTTTGACTCATCAAATTCCTCGGAACTTCCAAATCCTGCCCCAAGCGCGGTAACAATAGATTTTATTTCATCGTTTTCTAGAATTTTGGTCATTCTCGCCTTCTCGACATTTAGGATTTTGCCTTTTAAAGGCAATATGGCCTGAAACCTTCTGTCCCTGCCTTGTTTGGCAGACCCGCCCGCTGAATCACCTTCAACAAGATATATCTCACAATGCTCAGGGTCGCTTATTGAACAATCGGCAAGTTTCCCCGGCAATCCTGAGAACTCTAATGCATTCTTCCTGCGGACAAGCTCTTTTGCTTTGCGAGCCGCTTCCCTAGCTTCTGCAGCACGCATGCATTTTTCCAATATTTTTTTTGCAATCGATGGATTAACCTCAAGAAACGCCTGAAGTTCTTCGCCAACAATTGTTTCAACTATACTCTTCACTTCGCTGTTACCCAGCTTGGTCTTGGTTTGTCCTTCAAACTGCGGTTCCGGAACCTTAACGCTGATTACATAAGTTAATCCTTCCCGGAAGTCATCGCCGGTCAGCTGAATTTTATCATTCTTGATGATGTTGTTCTTGTAGCCGTAATTATTCAGAGTTCTGGTAAGCGCAGTTTTAAACCCGACCAAATGGGTTCCGCCTTCATGCGTATTAATATCGTTTACATAAGTGAACATACTTTCATTGTATGTTTCATTATACTGGAAAGCTACTTCAACCTGAGTGTTATCCCTCTCTCCTTTTACGAAGATAGGTTCCTTCATCAATGTTTTTCGCTTCTGATCTATATACGTAACAAACTGCTTAATGCCGCCCTCGAAATGGAAAGTATTCTCTTCTTTAGTTCTCTCGTCCTTAATTGAGATCGTAACTTCTTTATTAAGATATGCTAATTCTCTCAATCTTTCTTCCAGGATATCATATTTAAATGCGGAAACTTTGAATATTTCTTTGTCAGGCATAAATATTGTTTTTGTCCCTGACTTCTTCCCTGTAGCTTTACCAATTTCTTTTACAGGCGCGACGGGTTCGCCGTGTTTATATTTCTGGTAATACGTCTTGCCATCCCGCTGAACATAAACCTCAAGCCATTCGCTTAATGCGTTTACAACTGAAACGCCAACTCCGTGCAAACCGCCGGATACCTTGTAAGTATTCTTGTCAAACTTGCCGCCGGCATTAAGAACCGTCATTGCGACTTCAAGCGCTGATTTCTTCTCTGTCGGATGCATCCCTGTCGGAATACCGCGCCCGTTATCCTCTACCATTACTGAACCTTCTTTTTGGATGATGAGGTCAATACGGTCGCAATAACCTGCAAGAGCTTCATCTATGCTATTATCAACAACCTCGTATACCAGATGATGCAGCCCGCGGCTTGAAACATCGCCGATATACATTGCCGGGCGCCTTCTAACATGCTCAAGACCTTTTAATACTTGAATATTCTCAGCTTCATAGCCGTCTGTCTTTTTAACTTTTTTTTCTTTTTCTTCTGTTTTAGCCATACTTATATAAATACTATGTCTTTAATTACATTCTTCTTCAAATGCTCGTTTATGAGCCTGTTTAGTTCAATTTTTCTTCTTGAAAGCTCAAATCTCCATGTCGCGTCCTGAACTTTAATAAAAAGGATTCCTTTTTTGTTTTTTACGGGTGTCGCAACTTCCGCTATTCTTGGACCAACTACCTCTTCCCAGAAAGCGTATCTTTTTTTACTCTCGGCTTTGATCCCTCTGAGCAATACATCGATCTCATCCTTAAGCGAAGACTGGGAAAGAGAACGTTTTTTTATATCAACCGATATTTGCCGTTGAGCCATTTGTAATTTTAAAAGAGGAAATATTATTCTTGTCGAAATATTTTCCAACTATGTCCAAATAATCTTTGTTCGTAGTCGTCAGGAAAGCCTGTTTATAAGCAGGCAGTATAGAACATATCTTCTCAATGCGTGATTTATCCAGATCGGAAAACACATCATCAAGCAATAGAATTGGTTCGCCGGAACCATAGCTCTCTGTATTATCTTTAAGGTACCTGTATTCAGCAAGCTTCAATGAAACAAGGAAAGTCTTATGTTCTCCCTGCGATGCAAATGTCTTAACATCAAAAGTCCCGTCGCTTTTCAATAAGCTGAAAACATAATTATCTCTGTGCGGCCCAACCAACGAGATACCTCTTTTGATCTCATTCTCATATTTATCTCTCAGGTTTAAGGCTATCGCCTCTTTCAATTCAGATTCGTTCTCTGAATTCCCTGATTCACTTTCATAAGTAATAGACGGTTCATACGCATCGCCAACAATGAGGCTGAAATTCCCGATAATGTAAGGCCTGAACTCGTTGACCAGTTTCATCCTTCTTGCAATCAGCCTGCTTCCCAGTTCTATCAGTTCATCATTCCACGGCTCTATAAGGTTCAAAAGCTCATTGTTATGATACCTTCTCATCGTAAGGTTCTCTTTTAAAAGAGCGTTCTTTTGCTTAATAACCTTACTGTATCTTTTCAGGTCGTCAAAATATACCCTGCTAAGCTGCGATATAAGTATATCAAAATTCTTTCTTCTGTCTGCCGGCAATCCGGTTGTGAGCTTCATATCCTGCGGTGAAAGCACAACCAATGGATATGTTCCGAAAAATGCGGATAATTTCCCTACAGGCTCGTTATTGGCAGTGAATCTTTTATCCGAATTCTCCCTGTAGTATCTAAGCGATATCTTATTTGTTACGCTCAGTTCATTATGAAACTGGCCGGAAATATCAAACAGTTCCGAGCCATATTTAACGCAATCCGATTCAGAATTCTGGAGAAAGCTCCTTGTGTAACACAAAAACGAAACGGCTTCCAGCAGATTTGTCTTGCCGTTCCCGTTATCTCCGAATATGAAATTAAGCCCCGGGTTAAAATTTATAGTACAGTCTGAATAGTTTTTGAAATTCTGTAAATGGAGACTATCGAGTACCATTTATCATATATTTCTGACAGGCATAACAAGCATCATTGTGTTTTCATCTTTAATCTGTTCAGTAGGGTTTAAGACGGCTGCCTTTAAAGGCGTGCTGAAATCGAAAATGATCTCTTCCCCTTCGAAATGCTGTAAAGCATCAAGTAAATATTTACCGTTAAACGCGATTTCAAACTCATCATTCTCTGTGAAAGTGCATTCAACCGTTTCTTCCGAATCCGTGCCGTATTCATTATTGGCCGCCTTCACTTTCAGTTCGCTTTCATTTACCGTGAAAGAAGTCTTATTAGTGACCTGGTCCGACATAATAATCGACCTTTTAACGGCGCCAATTATACTATCTTTATTAACCCGTAATTTCTTTTCATTATCAGTTGGGATTACAGATTCATAATTCGGGAATGTGTCGTCAATCAGTCTTGATGTGATCGAGATATTGCTGAAGTTGCATTTTATGAATTCAGCGCTGAAGGACATCTCAGCTTTTGAACCTTCTGCCTGCTCAGATTCATTTTCAGATGAAGAATCCGAATCGCCGGAAGCCTTTGACGAAGATTTAAACAACCTTGTTATCATCTGGCAGGTTTTTATAGGGACAAGAATATTCATCTTGTCTCCGTCATAATCAAAATTGCTGCGGATTATTCTAACAAGCCTGTGCCCGTCGGTTGAAACAATTCTTAGCTCGCCTTTTTTTATTTCAAAAAATACGCCGTTCATGCTTCTTCTTAGCTCATCAGGACTTGCTGCGTGAATAGCTTTTGAAAGATATTTAGCCAGGACGTCGCTTTCGATCTCAATATTTGCTCCATCAACCTCTGCAGGCATGGGAAAATCATTGGGGTCCTCGCCGGTGATGCTCCATCTGCCGCCCTTTGTCTTAATGATAGTCTTAAAACCTGACTGTAGCTCGAAACTCAGTTCCTTGCCGGGCAAATTCTGAAGCAGTGTTTCCAGTTTCTTTGCGGGAAGAGCAACCCGTCCGTCTGTTTTGCCGTCAACCTTAATTTTTACGCTGACATAAACTTCCAGATCGGAACCCATGATGGTTAGTTCTTTGCCCTCTAAGCTCAGGTAAATGTTGCCCAGAATAGGCAAAGTTGATCTTGTTGGCGTAACGCCAATCACCTTGTTTACTCCGCCGATCAGCTGGCTGCTATTAACAGTGAATTTCATTAAACCTCCAAAACTTTTTGGTAAATTTTAATAATTTACTGAATTTTTATAAGTTATTCAATTGATTTATTGACGATATTTTGCTGCGAGGATGCTCCAACTGGCGCGGTACTCAGCCTGCTCCTGATGAGGATTCAAATTTACTAATGCGACGCTACTTTTGTTGACTTCCTGCCTGAATAATGCCTAATAATACTTTCAGCCAGCTGGGTAGAAATCCTGATCTTGCTTTCCGCTGTTTTTCCGGCAAGGTGAGGAGTTAAAAGCAAATTAGGCGTCCTGCATACGGCGTTATCAAAATACGGTTCGTTTTCAAATACATCCAATCCTGCATACCTGATACGCTTTGATCTGAGAGCCTGTATCAAAGCCTTTTCGCTTACGATACCTCCCCGGGCGCAATTGATAATTATACAATCCTTTTTAACCATCCTTAATCTCTTGCCGCTTATCATGTCTTTAGTTGATCTATCAAGCGGTGTGTGAACCGTTACAAAGTCAGATTCAGCCAGCAGCTTTTCTTTGGATACGAACTTTATCCATTTATATTTTGCGGGGAGATCTTTTTTTATATCGTTACCTAAAATAGTCATTCCAAACGCCCTGCAAAATGCTGCAACCTGCGAGCCAACATGTCCCACGCCAATGATGCCTATCGTCTTCCCGCCCAGCTCTGTATTAACATATCTTTTATAATCAAACATGCCTGATTTCATTGCGCTATCTGCCGGAATAATATTCTTAATAATAGCAAGCATCATAGCTATTGTATGCTCAGCGGCAGCAAGGAAATTTCCTTCTGGAACGTTCAAAACATCGATCCCACGCTTTGCGGCCTCGGAAATATCAATATTATCATAACCTGATGAAGCTGTGCACAAAAGCTTAACGTCAGTCAGTTTATTCAGGCTGTTAATATCTTTCTTTCGGAATGTTCTTACAGATCTAATTATCAGCGCAGGGTTTTTGCGGAGTTTCTTAAGAGAATTAAAATTCGCGATGAACCTTATGAGTTCGCTATTCTTATAACCATATATTTTTACAACGTTAAATCCGTTATTTTCTAATAACTCCAGTCCCTTTGAATGAATCTCGTCAGCAATAAATACTATTGCATTAGTTCTTTTCAAGCAGCCTTTTTAATTAACTTAAATTCATCCTTTATAATCGACATGAGCTGTTTAAAATCTTCCAAATACAAATCGCCCATATGAGATATTCTGAATATCTTATCTTTAAACTCAGCTTGTCCGTTTGCCATCTGGATGCCGTATTTTTCCCTCATGTTCGTTATCAGAGCGCCGGATGGAATACCTTCAGGCATAGAAACAGCAGTCAGTGAATCGGTAGGATACTTAGAGAACAATCCAAATCCCTGCTGAACAGCTTCTTTTCGGACATAAGAGGCGCAATCTGATGTTTTTTCCCACCATTTCTCAATGCCGTAATCTTCAACTATATCGCACGCTTTATTTAGGCCATAGAATATTCCGATTGCAGGCGTCCACGGGGTAAATCCTTCATTTAGATTTTCAGCAAACTTTCTGAGATCCAGATAGAACCTGTTCATCGGGTTGCTCATCATCTTCTCTTTTGCTTTCTCGCTATAGGCGATCATTGATAGTCCCGGAGGAGACATAAGTCCTTTTTGCGACGCAGAAACCGCGACATCAATTCTCCAGTCATCCATTTTGAACTCAACTGCGCCGATTGAAGCCACAGTATCTGCTACTACAAGCGCGTCTGAATTATTTTTAACATAGTCCGTCAGCGTTCTAAGATCCGTTAAAGTTCCCGTGGATGTTTCTGTATGAGTAAAGAAAACAGTTTGAATATCATTAAGATTAACGCGGGTCAAATCGTCAAGCTGGATAGCTTTTCCCGGTTCTATACATACTTCCAGCGCATCTAATCCATATGCTTTGCAAAGACTCCCCCACCTCATCCCAAAACGCCCCTGGTTAACAAAAAGCGTCTTCTCTCCGGGTTTACAGAAATTCACAACGGCAGTTTCCAATGCGCCCGTTCCGGATGTTGTGAGTATATGAAGGCTGTGTTTTGTAAAGAAAATTGATTTGAGGCGTTTTATTAAATTGAGATGAAATTCTTTGAATTCCTTGCTTCTGTGGTAGGTAATATGACCTGTTACTTCTTCTAAAACTGATTTTGGGACCTGAGTTGGCCCCGGTGTGAATACTTTCTTGGTAAGCATCTTAATAGGTTGGAAAATTTACTTATGACAACAGGCTTTCATCAATAAGCTTAACTACCGTATTCTTTCCTTCGCCTGAAATAGCTGAAAACGGTATAAAATCTTTGCAAAGCTCATCGTTAGTGACAATTTTACTTGTCCTGTAGATTTGCCTTTCCATCTTGTTCTGTGAAATCTTATCGGCTTTGGTCAGAACGACCGCGTAATTTATCTCGTAATATTCCAGCCAGTTTATCATCAGCTGGTCAAGGTAAGTAGGGTCATGCCTTGAATCCATTAATTCGAATACGAGCTTGATGTTCTTTCTTGAACTTATATACTCTTCTACCAGTTTTCTCCATCCGGTCTTGATCTGTTCAGGAACCTTAGCGTAGCCGTAGCCCGGCAAATCTACGAAATAAAACTCTTCATTAATAAGATAATAATTCAGCAGGCGCGTCCTTCCGGGCACGGAACTGGTTTTAGCAAGCTTCGCCTTATTGCAAATCTTATTAATTAATGAAGATTTACCTACGTTGGATCTGCCAATGAAAACTATTTCCGGAAGGTGAGCAGTGGGTAATTGGCTTAGGTCCGTAACGCTATTTACAAATTCAGCTGAAACTATTTTCATTAATCAAATGAATTTAATCTTTGGATAAAATGTATAGCTTATAGAATCTACGCCAAAGCTCTTAAATGCGTTATCGTTTATATGAATCTTTAAAAAAAACCTAAGCAGATTCTTTCTTCGTCGCTTTTTTCTTCTTCTTCGCCGGCGCCTTTTCTTCGGTTGCGGCGGCTTTCTTTGTTTTCTTCTTCTGCTTGGGTTTTGACTCTTTCGAATCAGTCTTTTTTTCGGCGGCAGTTGTTTCAGCGGTTGTTTGCTGCTGCTGGCCCGTATTATAATCTACAAACTCAATTATCGCCATTTCCGCAGCATCGCCTAAGCGCCTTCCAAGCTTCAATACCCTTGTATATCCGCCGTTACGGGCTGCGATTTTTGGAGCTATCTCTTCGAATAAAGTAGTAATTGCTCCCTTATCCTGAAGAAATTTATTCGCTTCTCTTCTCAAATGAACGCCGTAAGCCGGTTTATCAGCTTTGGATAAATGCGCTTTCTTAGATTTTGTCAATAACGGCTCAACAAACCTGCGTAACTCTTTAGCTTTCGCCAAAGTAGTTTCGATCTTTTTGTTCTGTATCAAAGATACAGACATATTTGCGAGCATCGCCTTCCTGTGCGGAGCGGTCCTGCTTAATTTTCTGCCTTTTCGTCTATGTATCATTTATAACTCTGTAATATGCTGATTATTGATTAGCTGTTTCAGTGCCTATGTATTTATCTACGTCCATGCCAAAGCTTAAACCGTTTTCCTGGAGTATTTCGCCAAGCTCGGCAAGCGACTTTCTTCCGAAATTCCTGAATTGAAGCATTTCAACTTCCTGGTGCCTTACCAGATCTCCAAGAGTCTTTATGTTTGCCGAACGCAAACAGTTCTGGGCCCTGACCGAAAGTTTCAGCTCGTCCACATTTGTAAGAAGCATTTTGCGGATCCTGGCAAATTCAGTTTCTTCTTCCTTGGGAACAACTTTCTTTTCTTCTACAACTTTATTGAAGTTCTGGAACAGCTGAATATGATCGTTCAGTATTCCGGCAGCCTGCGTTAACGAATCTGTAGGCGTAATAGAACCGTCTGTTGTGATCTCAAGTATCAGCTTTTCATAATCGGTTTTCTGCCCAACCCTTGTGTACTGGATATCATATTTCACATTCTTTATAGGAGTGAAAATAGAGTCAATTGGAATCAACAGAAGATCCTGGTCAGGCTCTTTGTTATCCTCAGCGGGCACATATCCTATCCCGGAACCAATATGAAGCGTAATGGTCACGTCAGCGCTTTTATTAAGCGTTGCTATGTGATGATTAGGATTGAGGATCTCAAATTCCTCTGTCGCTTCCTGTATATGCCTCGCGACAAATTCAACAGGTCCTTTTAACCTTAATTCAACTTTATTAGAACCTTTTACGTTCTGTTTAAAACGCACCTCTTTCAGGTTCAGGATAATTTCAGAAACATCTTCAACAACGTCTTTGATAGTAGTAAATTCATGAGGTACGTTGTTAAGCTTGATCCCTGTTATTGCCGTTCCGGGAAGAGAGGATATTAACACCCTTCTTAAAGCGTTTCCGAGCGTAACCGCATAGCCTTTTTCCAATGGCTGCAATATGAACCTGCCGAATATCTTTGTCTGGGATT
>CAZMRG010000134.1:0-8610 GCA_964568655.1 uncultured Ignavibacteriales bacterium
AAATCGTTTGGCAACGGGTTTATTGAATATTATAAAGATAAGCTCGAAAGCCTGATAGAAGAGTATAATTTCAAGACGGGGAAATAAATTAATAATATTCATTAAAGAAAGGAAACCTTAATATGCAATTCAACTGGTTATTGCTGGCGGGCTTCTTGCTGAGAACCGCCGATAAATATCTTAATAAAGATATCGCCTTTGACTGGTATTCAGCCGAGGGCAGAAAGAACTTAAAAGTAACCGCGTTCAACGGCCTGCTGAGCGGGCTTGTTTACTACCTCTCGTTTTTTATTTATCCCGAAGCTAATCTTGAGCTGTGGCAATATATGCTGGCTTATTTTGCGTCCGGATGGTTTGTTGATTCGTTCTTCTCAAAACTGCTTGACTGGACCTCGAAAGTGTACGATAAAATTATGACTATATGAACATGAAAGTAAAAGAAATTTTATTGGGGATCGCTATACTGGCAGTTCTGGCTATACTTGTTAAGCTTGCATTCTTTCAGAAAGAAAGCGGCGCAGGTTCAGTTTCAGCGGAAACGATAATGAAGCTTGACAGCCTGCAAAGGTCAACAAGCGAACTATTGGTTAAGAATGCGGCGCTTGAAGAGAAAATACGAAATCTTGAACAGGAGAATACCGGCCTGGAGCTCTCGAAAGAAACGGTTAGGCAAAATTACACACAGAAGAAAAGTAATTACGATAAGCTAAGCGCCGGGGATAAGGAAACGGAATTTAAAAATTATATCAAAAAGGCAAACCCAGATTTTTACAGAAAATTATACGGAGATAAGTGAGATATGCATACCTTAATTAAAATATTCATTCCTTTTTTACTTCTCGCTACCGTCTTAAATGCCCCGTCCCAAACAAGCCAAAGCGATTATAAGCTGATGTTTGAGACTACCCGCGACGAACTATATCTTACTTATCTCCGTCTTGATTCATCGCGCAGTATCCTCGGCGTGGAGTCTAAACAGATAGAGAATTTGAAACAGGAGAATTTGTATAAAGATTCAGTTATATCGGATCTTAAGCTTGCTTCTAAAAATTCAGAGACTGAAGCGGGGTTACTGAGGAGCGAACTATTGAAGAAACAAGAATTCAGTTTTTTTGAGTTCAGGGGATTTTATGCAGGCATAACGGCATTTTACCGGTTTGAGGATTCTGTATTGACAAGGCAGACAATTCTGGGAGGCATGAAATATGACTTAACAGGAACTGTAAAATTTACTGTAAACGGAGTTCTGGATCTTGAAACGGGGTTATCAATTCCGCTGAGAAGCGAGAAGTTCGCTATAATTATTATAGCGGACTGGAAAATTTTGTAAAAAAACCTTAAGGAGAATTAAATGCTTAAAACCAACAAAGACATCTTAACATGGATACATGATAATCTTGGCGCTACAATCCGCGATTTAACTGATACTGTATTCAAAGATACGCCATACACAGAAGCGGTCATAGCCGGACTCATCTGCCGCGAAACCGGATTTTTGATATTGCGTTATGCCAATAAGGGCCTGGGGCTTGATGAAATTGCTGTAAGAATGAAAGGCGATTACGGCAAGCGGGCAGGCGAACCGGCCCCGCGTTATCACGGATACGGCTTTGTTCAGATAGATACCGGAAGCTATCCGGAATTTATTAACGATACGCCGCTGAGCGATTACAAAGCATACCTAAAGAAAGCCATAGATGTTCTTGAAGAAAAGCGCAGCTCGATAACACGCGCCGGATTCAATGCAGATAACTTAGGCGATGAATATTTTTTAAGAGCGATACTGGCGGCTTATAATTCGGGACAAGGCAGAGTGATACGCAGTTTAAGTCTTGGCAGAGATGTGGATGTAACAACTTACCAGGGCGATTATTCAAAAGAGGTGATTAAGTTCAGGTATGAGTATTGGGACATGTTTGGTACAGTGAATAATGACTAATTACAAATGACAAATAAACTAGAAAAACCGTCATGATAAATCAAAAGGCGTCAGGTGGAAACTCTGACGCCTTTTAAAAACCAGGAAGTGCGGTTAAAGTTGTGAGGGGTAACCAACCCCAAATAACTTCCCTGATATCCCAGCTCAGTTTTAAGCTGCAGCTAACTAAGCTAAGCGCACCTCATTAAAAAATTTATCCAATTGGTATATCCTCCTTTCACAGCATTATGCTAACACAAAGTTAACAGAACATTATTTCAATAACAAGTTCTTATGATGCTTAAGATATTTTATTTTCACACGCATTATGTAATATTCTTTATTTAAGAGTATCAGCTCCCGCAGTATTTGTCCGCTCATTCCAGCTAATGCGTTAATAAAAAAGCATTGCAGAAGCAAGAGTGTAAAAGAGTTAGGTAATCACATTCATACTTCCTGTAACGATGAAAAAAAAATTATAACTGTGAGTGTCTTGAAGAATTTACTTCAAAAACATTACCTGGAATTGACTTTATTACAGCAAATCTCATTCCCTAATAATCATCAAAATCCCCATTAATTTTTAGCATGTTGCATTCACTTCCGGGCGCCTTTTTAATCAGAATTGACATTACTGTCAATTACAATAATATCAACAATTTGGCTGAAATTTGCCCTTTTTCCTGATATCACAAGCTAACTAAAACTTTGTTTTAGCCGCTTGTTACAAAATGTCGCATATGATTACAATTCATTAGAACTACGGTCTGGCAGATTGTGTATTATTGTATAGGAAAATTTGCTGAACTAAGAATAGGAGATAGAAAAATGAAAGCAAAGACAATCATCATCAGTTTAGTAGCCGTAGCAACGCTGGCATTGAACGGGTTTGCGTACTTTAAGTACATAAGGCCCCAGGGGAATGATAAAGCGACCGGCATAGTAACAAAGACTGAGAACAACGCAAACGATGAATCCTTAAATTTTGATTCTGTAAAGCAATCACTTCAAACCGCAGGCAAGTGGGTGAAGGTGACAAAGAAAGATATTGACCCGAATTATATCAATGATGTGAACAGCGACGGGAATTCAAACGCTGAAGATAATAACATTAATGTAAGCGATGATCAGAGTATGGCTGCAGGTCAAAGCGATTCATCAGATGAATATATGTATTCGGATCCCAATAACAACCAGGATGAAAACATGACCGTTGATCCGAACTCCGACCAGGAGCAGGTATTATCGGACGAATCCGATAACGGCGCTGAGAACAACGACGTAGATATTGATGTCAATGTAAATTATGTATGGGTTCCGGATGCAAATACGCAGGAAGACTTCAATCCATACACAAACGGAAGCTGGCAGTGGAGCGATGGCGGCTGGGTATGGGTATCGAACTATGGCTGGGATGCAACATATCATTATGGCCGCTGGTGGTATTCTGACGAATACGGCTGGGTTTGGTCGCCCGGAAGCGTCTGGGCGCCTTCATGGGTTGACTGGTGTTCATCGGGCGGATACTACGGATGGCATCCTATATCGCCGCGCGAACATCATAATCATGGCTGGCACGGATGGCATGGCGGATATTCAGGCGGAAGTAACGGACATCATCAGCATGAAACAATAGATCCGCACTGGACATTTGTTCCGAAAAAGGATTTCGCAGGGACAATTACCAGGGGAAATGTTGTTAATAATGTAAGAACAAAATCATTGCTGACAGGTTCAAATACCGGTTCGACTTCTATACCGAAATTGAACGGAGACGGAGTGAAATTTTTAGGACAGGGACCGAACGTTAATGAAGTAAAGGGCGTGAAAGTAACAACCATACAGAAGCCTGTAACAGTTGGCGTAAAGAGCCCGAAAACGATAGACGTTACAAAAACGCCTGTGAAAACAAAGAACACAGAAATTACAAATGGCGTTAAGATAACTCCGCCTATTGATAAAACAAAGAACGTTACGACGATAGATAAAACTAAAAATGTAACGATAACCAAGGGTAACACAAATGACGGCACGAAGATCAAAAACGTTAATACTATAGATAACACTAAGAATGTGGTTAAGACTAAGCAGGTTGGAAATACAACCGGAACTATTGATAAAACTAAGAACGTTACAACGCCTAAAGTCACGACCACTAACGTTACGCCGAAGAACACGAATGAAACTAAGGTAACTTCGACTCCGAAGGTAACTTCGACGCCAAAGGTTCAAAATACTTCTAAAACTGAATTCAAAACTCAGCAGCCGGAAGTAAAGAATACAACAACCAATACATACGTGGCTCCGAAGCCGTATGTAGCTCCGAAGACATATGAAGCTCCGAAGCAGGAAACCAAAACGTACGTTCCGCCTGCTCCAAAGACAACATATACGCCTCCTGTCCAAAAACAGGTTGAGCAAAAACAAGTTGAGCAAAAACCGGTTCAAAAACAAGCTCCGGTACAGAGGAACGACCAGAAACAAAAAAGCGGAGACTAACTTCAGTTGTATTGCATGAGACTATTGAAGGCGGATGAAGCCGCTATAATTAAATAACAGATTTACAGCAAACAAGGATTCTTTAAAACAGAATCCTTGTTGTTATATTTGCAGTTTAGTAATATGTACAAAGAACCTCCAAAAAGGAGGTTTTGCAAAAAAAAAGGAATTTAAAGTAATTACATTTTTATCCAAATTATCAAAAAATTAAAGATATTGTATATGCAGAAGGTTTTTTACACGGCCCTAATCATCTTTTTAGGTTCGATAATCAGTTTTGACGGGTGCAGCGATAACAGCATCACGCCCAGCGGCGTAAATATGCCGGTAATTTCCACATACCCTGTCAGCGGCATTTGCGTTAGTTCGTTTGTCAGAAATATTTACGGAACTGACTATGCGTTTCTGGCGCTGGGTTCAGCAGGAATGCAGATCTTAAATGTTACGAACCCGGGCGCGCCCGGAGCGGCAGGTTCTTACAGCGCCGCAGGATTAACCGATGAAATTTATGTTTCAATAATAGACAGCATCCCGTATGCATTCCTGGCGACGGGAACAGGCGGTTTGGTGGTTCTGAATGTGTCAAATATAAGCTCGCCCGTTGTTGATACGATACTTACATTTGCTGGAGATGAAATATATTCTGTATTTGTCGATTCGGCATCACAAAAATTATATACCGGTGGCAAAAGCGCTAAGTTATATATTATGGATCTGAGGTCGATTCCTGCAGTAACCAGCGTTGCGACTTACACAAGCTCGACAAATATCAACGAGATCCAGGTTCAGAACAACGTTGCTTATATAGCCGAAGACGGCGGACTGGATATTGTAAATGTTACCAATCCTGCAAATCCTGTGAGGTATTCGTTGGGTACTTCAGATGACTATGCTTATGATGTGAGGGTTAACGGGCAGTATGCTTTTATTTCAAATAACAATAACGGAGTACTTGTTCTTAATGTATCGAACCCGGTAAATCCGCAGCAGACAAGCTATCTTCAAACAACGGATATTGCACTGGCGACAACAATAAATAACAACATTGTTTATGTGGCTGAAGACCAATCGGGAGTAGAAGCGTTTGATGTTTCAAATCCGGCTGCGCCAAATTATTTAGCCAGTTATATAACAAATAGCTACTCGGAGCATGTATATTTTTATAATGGATATACTTTTGTGGCAGATTACAACAAATACGTGGTTTTGAAATATCCATAATAGATTCGGATCAAATCTATTTAAATAAATTTGAGGTACGTTCCATCTGAGTCCCTGCCTGCAGCAGGCAGGTCTCAAAGAGGACTCAGATGTTTTTTACTTATATTTTCCTCTGAGCCTCCAAGGAGAGACTCAGAGTGGACAGAATATCCATAAAAGTTAGATTTAGTTTTTTCAAATAGAATATAAAATAAAAAAGCCGGTAAATTTAACCGGCTTTAATTTTATATATCAGCTTCCGTTTTGTTATTTAATTACCACCATTCTTTTTGTTTCTGTAAAATTATCTGTTGAAAGTTTATAAAAATAAACGCCGCTGGTTATTCCGGAAGCATTGAAATCATATTTGTAGCTCCCTGCGAAGAGATACCCATCCACAAGTCTGTATACAACGGTTCCAAGTACATCATAAATGATAAGCCTGGCATTTCCTGATTTAGGAATATCAAATGATATAACTGTAGAAGGATTAAACGGATTAGGATAGTTCTGGTTTAGATTATATTTGGCCGGAATATTAGCGCCGTTGTGATTTATTCCAAGCGGCGCATAATGCCCGCGGCCGCTGTTCACTATTGACGAATCGTTATCGTTTTGTAAAAATGCTTCTGTGAAAATAGAAGTATCTACCCAATCAGATTGTCTTTTATATGTGTAAATATAACTGTGAGTTCCGGCGGTAGTCGGGACGCTAACGCCGTTAACATCAGGAAATGCTTTGCGGTAGCAATAAGCAAAATCGTTTTCACCGTTCGAGCCCGGAGGAGAAGCGTAATGTATAAGACGCTCAACCGCCATGACGCGTAGTTTGTAGTTTCCGGATGTTAGGTTAGACGCTAAATTTAAAATGACTGTAGCTTTTATAGAGTCTCCGGCAACCCGCACATCGGTAACTGTGATGCTTAGCGGCGTTGAAACGGCAAGCCGTTGATTATAGTAGTTAGCAAAATCTTCCGTAACAAACGGGCCGGTGAACTGAAATGCCGCATCAATATTGCACGTTGGCACATAATATATATGATAGTATGAACTGTATCTTAATCTTATCTGAGCGGAATCTTCCCAAAACATAGGGTCAGGTCCGGGGCCATGCGTGTGGTATTTCACGCAAATTGTGTTTGATGGATGCGCTTCAAGAAAAGCGTCAAGAATTGGGCCGTAAGTGGCGCAGGGTCCGCAGCAGCAATTTGTAAATTCTTCAAACAAAATGTTGCGCGATGCCTGCGGAAATGCAGAATTGGAAAAAATAAATAACGCAGCAATAAATAGGGCAGAAAATAAATAATACTTTTTTGACATTTTATACTCCTGAAAATAAAGTAGTTTTCAAAAATGTACAGTATTTAAGCGTTGGAATTAGGCATCTAAAACAATTTGCAAAAATAAGCCAAGTCCTGATTTATAATAACAAATATAACATGTAAGCTATGCCAATCATTATGATATTAGTCATTTTAAAACATGATAATTATCAATGTTATCTGCTTTTATGATATAACCTATTTTATCCTTTTAGAAATCAGATAAAGCATTATTTTTGTTCTAAAATCTTTATAATTAATCAGTAAAAAGGGGAAGAATATCTTGAAATTCATTAAATACATAATTCCGGTTATTCTGGTCATGGGTTTTGCAAGGATATTTGGACAAGATAATGTTATAGGATATTGGAAGGGCTCCATGATAAAGGAAGAGGCTCCAATGGAAGTTTCATTCGAGTTCAAATCTGTGAATGGAAAAATTCACGGATTTTTTAATTCACCTATGCAAAAAGCAAGCGGCATCCCGCTTGACAATGTCTCATCAGACGGTAAGAGCATTTCATTTCAATTAATGACTCAGCCCGTAACAATTTTTAAATGCGATGTATTACAGGATAAAATAAAAGGAGAGTTTACGCAGGAAGGCGAGCAAACAGGGCAAATTGAGCTTACGCTTTCGACGCTTCCGGAGAAAAAGTTTTCTCAGATTGATACCACATTTTCAAGCGGAGATATTAAAATTGCATGCAGAATCTATATCCCTGATTCCCCCGGTAAACACCCGGCGGTTGTATTCATGCACGGCTCGGGCCCTGAAGGAATGTTTGCAAATCAATTTATTGCCGAATACCTGGCCGAAAGCGGGATTGTTACGCTTATTCAGGATAAAAGGGGATTTGGTAAATCAACCGGCGACTGGACAAAAGCCGGCTATGAGGATCTTGCGGACGATTATATTTCGGCGGTAGAGCTTTTAAAATCCTTCAAAGAAGTGAACGATAAGCAAATAGGAATATTCGGGCATAGCCAGGGCGGTACAATTTCTCCGCTGGTCGCTTCAAAATCAAACGACATCTCATTTATAATCGCAAATGCCGCAACAGGAGATACGCTTTATAAACAGGATCTATATAGAGTTGAAAATAACCTGAAGCAAAATGATTTCACTGCTGATGAAATTTCCGATGCGATGGCTTATTACAGATCATGGCTTGATATTGCCAGAACGGGCGTTGGATATGATAAACTGGATGCACTGAACAGAAATTCTAAAGATAAGAAATGGTTTGGCTGGGTTGAAGCGCCGCCGAAAGATAACTGGATTTGGAAATGGTACCTGCCCGTCGGCAATTTTTGTTTTCTGAAATACTGGGATACTATTAAGGTTCCGGTTTTACTGGTATACGGCGAGTATGATTCTAATACGCCGGTTAATATAAGCCTAAAGAATATAGACCATTCTCTTCGAACTGATGCCCATAATGAGGATGTGACTGAAATAATTTTACCCAAAGCTCAGCATAACCTGACCGTTACTCCTCAAAAGGGTGAAAAATTTTTCTGGTGGCATGTATCGCCCGGACTTGCTGATATTTATGCAAGCTGGATCTTATATAGGTTCAAAAACTAAACGAAAAAGGCCAGTAGATTAAATCCTGACCTTTGAGCTGGCGGGCGGACTTGAACCGCCGACCTGCTGATTACGAATCA
>CAZMRG010000135.1:0-8528 GCA_964568655.1 uncultured Ignavibacteriales bacterium
CAAATCATTAACACATGTTCAAATTTACGGAATAACATCAATTTAAAAAAGGTGTTAATGGATTATTAGATTCAAGATTCAAGATTCAAGATTGAAGATTGTCAGATTATCATGCCGAAAAGAGGGCACAAAAAATACTTATTTTCAGTATGCTATTTACGGAAATTCGCTAGGCTAATTTTTTAATTACTGAATTATATTTGTAGTGCATAAGGCAACGTTCTCTGTAATCGGAGAGCGAATGTAAGCAGTTGGAGCGGGTTTCAAGGGTAGCCTGCGTTCTTTTGAGGACACCTCCCAGGTGTCTGAATAAAGCCAGCTGCTTTTTTTATGTAGCATCATTGTTAACCTGCAAACTATTAGTCAAAGGCATGCCTTTGACCTACCCGGTAGGTCTGGATGCCCGCCTGTAGGATCATAAACCCCCGTCTAAAATTCTTCAGTGATTCAAATTCATATTTCAATCTTCATAAATTATATATTTAGGAATCTCATCCCCCCTTTAAGAAGAAAAGGGGAGATTTCCTTCTCACGTCTCACGTCAAACTGCCCTTCAGGGGCTCAGCCCTTCGACGGGTCTTCGTCCCCCGATCAAGTCGAGGGCAGCCTCCGCTCAGACTGACACTAAGCTGGATGGCGCTCAGGGGATGGCATTTCGGGGTTTAAAACGGGATCCCCGAACAGCCCCTTCGTCGGAGTTTCCTTCGACTACGCTCAGGACAGGTCCCCGTGCTTGCCACGGGGCTCAGGATGAAGCGCACAGCGTCCCCGTCCCAACGAATGATTATTAATTTAATTCATCCGATGACTAAGTGATTTGGATTTGAGTCATCGGATGAAGTTTAGTCCCGCAAGCCCAGCTAAAGCCCGCTTTCGCTAAAGCTTGGCACGGGGCTCAGGATGTCATTTTGGGGTGTTTCGGGGCTCAGATTGGGATCCCCGAACAGGTCGGGGACAGGGTTTACATTTATTTACATAAATCTATTGAATTATTGCATGTAATTGTATATATTTGTTGAGCAATTAATAAACACTTCATTTACATACCTATTACTATTATAGATATAGTTAACTGCAAGTAAAGAAATTCAGGAAAACTTACCAATAGCAAAATCATCAAATTATCCGTTGTATTTAAAAAATTCACAACACAGTAAACAATTATAAATATCACCTATGGATGCTGCACAGCTTAAATCGAAAAAGATAGCCGAATTATATGAAATAGCCAAAGGCTTGAATATTGGAGGCTATAGTGACCTGAGAAAACAAGAGCTCATTTACAAGATACTTGAAGCCAACACCAAGCAAGACGGCGTTGCTTTCAGTAAAGGCGTTCTTGACGTACTGCCTGACGGCTATGGTTTTCTGAGATCATCAGACTACAACTATCTTTCATCGCCTGACGATATTTATGTATCGCCATCGCAAATAAAGAAATTTGCGCTCAGAACCGGCGACACGGTAAGCGGGCAGGTAAGGCCCCCAAAAGAAGGCGAAAGATTTTTCGCGCTGCTAAGAGTAGAACAGGTTAACGGCATCGACCCGGATAAAGCAAGGGAGAGAACCCTATTCGATAACCTGACGCCTCTTTATGCAAACGAGAGAATTAACCTTGAAAGCGCTCCCGGGGAGTATGCTACAAGGATAATGAACATGTTCACGCCCATCGGCAAAGGAAACAGGGGTATGATAGTATCGCCTCCCAAAGCCGGTAAAACAATTTTATTGCAGCAGATAGCTAACTCGATAACGAGGAACCATCCTGAAATAGAGTTAATAGTTCTTTTAATTGACGAACGTCCCGAAGAAGTAACGGATATGGAACGTTCAGTAAACGCGGAAGTAATAAGCTCAACGTTCGACGAACCGCCCGAGAGGCACGTACAGGTTTCGGACATAGTTCTGGATAAAGCCAAGAGGCTTACCGAAGCCAGGAAAGACGTTGTAATACTTCTGGATAGCATCACGCGCTTAGCACGGGCGCACAATACGGTTGTTCCGCATAGCGGCAAAATTTTATCAGGCGGTGTAGATGCGAACGCATTGCACAGGCCAAAAAGATTTTTCGGCGCAGCAAGAAATATTGAAGAAGGCGGAAGCCTTACAATAATTGCTACAGCTTTAGTTGAAACAGGAAGCAGAATGGATGAGGTAATTTTTGAGGAATTCAAAGGAACGGGAAATATGGAAATAGTTTTAGACAGAAAGCTGGCCGATAGGAGAATATTCCCTGCCATAGACCTAAATAAATCAGGTACAAGGAAAGAGGAATTGCTTTTAGGCGAAGAAGAAATGAGCAGATTATGGCTCCTTAGAAAAATTCTAAGCGACTTTACGCCGGTAGAAGCAATGGAATTCCTCCTTGCAAAGATAAAAGGCACGAAGAATAATAAGGAGTTTTTGAAGGTGATGAATACATAAAGAGAAGATTGCCGCGGCTTGACGTATGTGTGTTTTAAACAATTGATTTTATGAAAAAAGAAATATTTATCAGTTCTTCTACAAATGAGAACAGGATTGCCATTACCGAAGACGGTAAGCTGGCAGAGTTGTTCATAGAGAACCAAAGCTATGAACGCGTTATAGGCGATATTTATCTTGGAAGAGTCGCCAAAGTTATACCCGGTATCAAGGCTGCATTTATTGACCTTGGCTTCAAACAGGACGCTTTTCTGCATTTTTCAGATGTAGGCGAGCAGGTCGAAGATTTTAAAGAACTCATCGGCGCCGATTCAGAAGTGGATGACGAAGATGATGACGAAGATGAAGCCCCCGCTCACCCGCACCAGCGCACCCAGCGCAGGCGTGAAATGCCCAAGCTCGAAAAAAATCAAAACATAATTGTTCAGATAACCAAAGAACCTGTAGGCAATAAAGGCGTTAGGGTAACTTCTAAAATTGCATTGCCCGGCAGGTATTTAGTTATGCTGCCATTCGAAAACAAGGTTAACGCTTCCAAGCAGATACAGAATCTGCGCGAAAAACGCCGTTTGAAGAATATCGTAAAGGCGTATAAAAATTCTAAGGGACTTGAATTCGGAGCTATTATCAGGACGGTTGCCGAAGGGCATGATGACAAGACGATCCAGGAGGACCTTGAAAACCTGTTGACAACGTGGAGCGAGATTGAAAAGAATGTAAAGAACGAAAAACCTCCGGCGCTCCTTTATAAAGACCTTTCGATGACGTCAAGCGTCATCCGCGATCTGTTCAGGGAAGACGTAGTTAAAGTCACCACCGATAACAAAAAATTATTTAAGGAAGTAACAAACTACCTGAAGCTGAATTCACCCCAGCTGGTGAATAAGGTTGAGCTTCACAAAAGCTCATCCCCTATCTTTGACCAAAACGGAATCGAAAAAGAAATTCACAAGACGCTAAATAAGAAGATAGAGCTTAAAAGCGGTGGGTATATTTTCCTCGAACAAACCGAGGCAATGTACGTTATTGACGTTAACAGCGGCAAGTATGCAAAGAGCAAGGACCAGGAAGTTAACTCGCTTAAAACTAACTTAGAAGCGGCAAGAGAAATTATCAGGCAAATTCGCTTAAGAGATCTTGGCGGGTTGGTCGTAATTGATTTTATTGACGTATATGACGACAGGAATAAGAAAAAAGTCTATGATGAACTGAAAAAAGAGTTTAAAAAAGACAGGGCGAAAGTTACAGTGCTGCCTATGTCAGAATTCTGTATCGTTCAGATAACGCGTCAAAGAATACGCCAGAGCGTAACCAAGACTATTTCCGAAACGTGCCCGACATGCGGCGGCACAGGATTTGTTGAGACTTCAAGCAACATCATAACAAGAATCGACAGGTGGATACAAAGATTTAAATCGCAGACCTCAAAGCTTTCTGCAGCTAAGCTGGAACTGCATGTAAATCCGCAGGTATACAGCAAGCTTCGCGAAGGCACGATCAGCCACATGACAAGGATCTCTTTCAAATACCTTGTGAGGATAAAAACTGTGGAAGATCCCGATCTGCCGGCAAATGATTTCAGATTCTTCACTTCAAAGGATAACCAGGATATAACCCAGAAATATTCTTAGATATTTGAAGCTTAAGACTGACATACTGGTGATAGGCAGCGGAATAGCCGGCTTGTCGTTCGCTCTTAAAGCTTCGAAATATGCAAAAGTCCTTATAATAACCAAGAAAGAAAAAGCGGAATCGAACACAAATTACGCGCAGGGCGGCGTTGCATCCGTTATGTCCGCTGACGATAATTTCGAGCTGCATATTGCAGATACTCTTGAAGCCGGAGCTGGATTATGCCACCTAGACGCCGTTACAGAAATCGTAGAAAAAGGCCCCGAGCTCATTAATGAATTAATAAGGCTTGGCGTTGATTTTTCTAAACACGAAGGGGTTCTTGACCTCGGCCGCGAAGGCGGGCATTCAAAGAAAAGAATAGTTCATTCAAAGGACCTTACCGGCAAAGCCATTGAAAAAGCGCTGCTATATAATATTGCGATCAACAAAAATATCACATTGTTTGAGCACCACACCGCCGTTGACCTGATCACCGAGCACAATCTAAAAGGGAAAAAGAAAAAGAGTTTAAAAAAACGTCATTGCTTTGGGGCGTATGTTTATGATGAAAAGCGAAAGAAAGTCTTAACCATAGGCTCAAAACTTACAGTTATTTGTTCAGGCGGCATCGGGCAGGTTTATCTGCATACAACAAATCCTTCAATCGCAACAGGCGATGGAATTGCAATGGCTTACCGCAGCGGCTGTATAATAGGCGATATGGAGTTTGTCCAGTTCCATCCCACAAGCTTGTTCCAACTGCATCATAATGACAGCTCGCAGGCGTTTCTTATAACTGAAGCGCTGCGCGGCGCCGGAGCAATACTTAAGACAAAAGACGGCAAGACCTTTATGGAAAAGTACGATAAAAGAGCTTCGCTTGCGCCAAGAGATATTGTTGCACGCGCTATTGATAAAGAGATGAAGAAACGCGGAGATAATTATGTTTTTTTGGATGCGACTCAAATCAAAAAAGAACTTCTGAAAGAGAAGTTTCCGAATATTTATAAAGTTTGCCTTGCCGAAGGTATCGATATCACCAAAGACTTCATACCTGTTGTGCCTGCGGCTCATTATATTTGCGGAGGCGTTGTTACCGATTTGAACGGAAGATCATCGCTTGGCAATCTTTATGTGCTGGGTGAATCGGCTATGACAGGAGTTCACGGAGCCAACAGGCTGGCGTCAAACTCACTGCTTGAAGCGCTGGTTTTTGCAGATACCGCGAGCGTTAGCTGTAAAAAAGATTTGAAAGAGAACGAATATCCCGTTACCGTAAAGGATATTCCTGAGTGGGATATAAGCGGCACCGAAAATTCGGAAGAATGGGTGCTTGTATCACAGGATAAAGTTGAGATAAAACACCTGATGTCAAATTATGTGGGTATTCTAAGGTCGAACCTCAGGCTTCACCGCGCGCTGGGCAGAATAAATTACATCCGCAAAGAAATTGAAGATTATTACAAGAAAACTACTATTACGCGCGAACTGCTTGAGCTTCGCAACATAGCGTTGGTTTCATATATTATCATTCGCTCGGCGTTGATGAGAAAAGAATCGAGAGGATTGCATTTCAGCACCGACTATCCGAAATTGAACAAAAAATATCTTAAAGATACAATTATTTCCAATAAAATTGTTTAATGGATACTAAGAAAAAACCGGTTCAACAGTTAAGAGATAAGCTTACTTATAAACATAAGGCGGGAATCTTTTTGGTCTCGCTAAGCGCGCTGCTGCTTGAGTTTACTCTGATAAGAGTACTCTCTGTCTCGCTCTGGTATCATTTTGCTTTTATGATAATCAGCGTTGCTTTGCTTGGATTTGGAATAAGCGGCGTAACAATACTTGTTTCTGACAGGATAAACAAAGCGGATATTAATAAATATCTCGTCATCACATCATTCCTGTACGCTGTTTCTATATTGGTTTCGTTTTATTTTATGAACGTTGTTCCGTTTGAGCCATTTAGCTTATTAGAAGATAAGATCCAATTTTTATATTTACCAATTTACTATTTGTTGATAACGCTCCCCTTCTTCTTTGCGGGACTTGTTATAGGCCAGCTATTCACAAGGTTCAGAAGCGATATTAATAAGCTTTACTTCTTTGACCTTGTTGGCGCTGGACTTGGATGTTTTGCTTTCATTTTGGTTATGCCTTTATTTGGCGGCTCAGGCGGAATAGCGGCGGCTTCGCTGATTGCAGCTATATCCTGCATAATATTTGCGCTGGGTTCTAGTAAACTTTCTACAGTAGGTTTGGTTGCCGCGTTAATTTTAATTGTTATTGACTCTCTTTTCCTCACGAATCCTGAATCATATCTTCCTATTTCAGTTTCTGAAAACAAGGTGTATGCAAATGTGATGAAAGATAAACCGGAATTAGTTGTGCTCTCACGCTGGAATGCATTCTCTAAAGTCGACGTTATTAAAGATGAGGACCCGCCGGTTGATGCTTATCCTGTTTATACCGCAATCATCGACGAAGGTAACTCGACTACTAACATACCAAAAGTACCTGTTATATCTGATTCAATGCCGCAGCCGTTTGATGCATCGAACTTGGCAATGATTTTGAAACGCGATACCGCTAACGTATTTATCGTCGGCTCGGGCGGCGGAGATGAAATACTAACAGCGTTAACCCATAATGCAAAAACAGTAACAGCAGTTGAGATAAACGGCATACTTAACGACCTGATCGAAAAAGATTTTGCTCCGTTCTGGACTACGGGACTGGCTAAAGATAAGCGCGTTAAAATTATTACAGATGATGCTAGGGGCTGGCTCAGAGGAAAAAGATTAAAGTATGATGTAATTATAAGCGCACACACTATTTCTGCGTCCGCAACAGCAAGCGGCGCAATGAGTTTGGTTGAAAATTACATAATGACCGAACAGGCAATTCAGGATTACTTATATCATCTTAAACCCGATGGAATACTTTATATCTCCAGGCCGGAATCGCAAATTCCCAGACTTGTTACCTCTATTAAAATAGCTCATCAAAAGATGGGCGCAATGGATTTGAAAAACCAGTTTTATATATTCAAACGCCCGCCAAACGAGTTTGAAAAAGACGTTAGTTATTTAACCGGCGTGCTTTATAAAAAGGATGGGTTTTCA
Source organism: uncultured Ignavibacteriales bacterium (assembly GCA_964568655.1). Lineage (GTDB taxonomy): Bacteria > Bacteroidota > Ignavibacteria > Tepidaquicellales > OLB5 > CAWFKW01. The sequence goes on from CAZMRG010000135.1 coordinate 7,167, forward strand.
GAATATGATATACGCATTCTCAAAACCGAAGCCGGGCTGCTTGGGCTAGAAAACGTTTACGACGGGGTTTCCAAACAGGATGGCGTATATAAAGATCTGATAGAAAGCAATAATATCTATGAAACGGTGAAGAAATATCCAACAAATTTGCTGCCTGCTACGGACGATAATCCCTATTTTGAACACATGACAAAGTTCTCTGATCTGAAGCCGGCTAACATAAAAGAAGCGTTCTCTCAGACGGACAGGGCTATCATTACATTGGTCCAAAAGCCCGTTGCGGAGTCCACCTTAGTGGTTCTGTTCATCCAGGTACTGATTATCTCAGGACTATTGATATTCCTTCCAATCTGGCTTAAATTCCGCAAGGATTCCGGTTATAAGGAGATTAAAAAACTGCCGTATTTGCTGTATTTTGCCGCTCTTGGTATAGCATATATCATGATAGAAATCTGCCTTATTCAGAATTTTACGCTGTTTCTGGGTCAACCGGTATATACTATGCTCACGGTTATTTCGACTATGCTGATTTTCTCGGGACTGGGCAGCTTAGCGTCAAATAGATTTCAAAAAACTATAAAGGGCAACACATCGGTAATTTACATTATTATTGCAGCGTTAACTGCCGCAATTGCGTTACTTAACCCAATTCTATTCGAGAAACTTGTACGCGCTGAATTAATATGGAGAGTGTTGATTTCAATCGGCTTAATTGCTCCGCTGGCATTCTTTATGGGTATGCCATTCCCGATAGGTATCAGCAAGATCAAGGGCAACTCAAACCTGCTTACGGCTTATTCATGGGGCGTAAACGCGTTCTTTTCGGTTATCGGCAGTGTAATGGTGGTAATGCTTTCAATGAGCTTTGGCTTTAGGATAGTCTTTATTACTTCGGCAGTAATTTACCTGCTAAGTATGCTGGTTATAAAGAGGATTAATCCTCCCCATGTTCAGGTTAACTTACCCGCATAGATATTTTCCCGGTTATAAAAAATTAAGGGAATGGTTTTACTCATTCCCTTTTTATTAATTGGAGTTTTAAAACATGTTTATTTTACTAATACCATTTTCTTACTCATAACATAATCACCCGCTTCAATACGATAGAAATAAACACCTGATGCCAGATTTGTTCCGTTGAAATCAACCGTATAACTGCCTGCTTTTTTAAATTCATCAACAAGCTTTTTCACTTCTCTGCCAAGTAAATCATAAACTTTTATCAGTACCCTTACATCTTTTGGTAAATCATATTTTATAGTCGCAGTTGGATTGAACGGATTCGGATAATTCTGATACAGAGTAAATACTTTTGGAACAGAACTTGTTTTTTCAACTGATCTGCCGCCAACGCCTATCCCA
>CAZMRG010000136.1:0-8426 GCA_964568655.1 uncultured Ignavibacteriales bacterium
TTGGGTGGTCAGGCGTTGAAACCGGTTATGGCCAGACATACATCAAAGGAATTGGGCTGAGTTATTATGGTTACTCCAGTCTCTCATGCGGGAGTCAAACAAATCTGGTTGGTTGTGTAATCAATGGAATCGTTTACGGCGATACAAGTTTTATTGTAGGGATAAACCAGATAAGTTCAGAAATTCCAATGTCATTTTCTCTTAATCAAAATTATCCAAATCCTTTTAATCCGAATACAAAAATAAAATTTCAAATTGCGAAATCGGGAAATGCTATGCTTACAATATATGATGCACTAGGCAGGGAAGTGACAAGACTTGTTAACGGGCAGCTTCAGCCGGGAACGTATGAAACCCAATGGGAAGCATCTAATTATCCGAGCGGAATTTATTTTTATAAGTTAACAGTCCAGCTGTCTGCCCGCTCTGAGCGGTCTGACGGGTATACAGAAACAAAAAAAATGGTTTTAATTAAATAAATTCTAAAATAATTTTTAATAAATACTACCATGAAAAAGATAATAATCATTTTACTGGCTCTTTTCATTGGCAATTCAGTTTATTCGCAGGATACAAACATTGTAAAATATTTACCTCTTAAGGTAGGCAACCGGTGGGTATACAGTTATTGGGTAAACCAAAAACTTGCGCTTACTATAACCGGCACGGTAATAAATAACAATCATTTGTATTACATATTTCAACAGACCGGCGTTAGCTGCACTTGTCCTTTTGCTGAAACCCCTTTTCTTGTAGATCTTCAGCCGATGAGAGTTGATTCTATAACCGGCAATATAATGGTGATGGGGAATTCCTGCCAATGGCAATCCGGCGAACATGTATTAGATTCACTGAAAGAGAGGGTGGGCGATAATCCTTCCAACGCCTGCGTATATTCAAGGTGCCAGGATACCAACCAGGTGAGTGTTTTCGGAACGGTTAGAAATAAAAAGCAGATGACATATAATAATCCTTATGGTTTCACAAGGTCTTATGCACAGGGTATAGGCTTATATTATTCTTACGCGCAGTGCACATTTTCATATAGCTGCTCCTATTCGTTGCTGGGATGTGTAATCAACGGAGTTACTTATGGAGATACGAGTTTTCCTAACGGGATTTCGCAAATCAGCGCTGAAGTCCCGAATTCATTTTCGCTTTCACAGAATTATCCCAACCCGTTTAACCCGGACACGAAGATAAAATTTCAAATCGCAAATTCCGGTAATGTAAAGCTAACGGTATATGATGAAGCAGGCAAAGAAATTACGACTCTCTTTAATGAACACCTGCAAGCAGGGACGTTTGAAGTTGAATGGGATGCGTCAAATTATCCAAGCGGAGCATATTTTTATAAATTGGAAACGCAGAGTTTTTCTGAAACTAAAAAAATGGTCTTGATCAAATAACTAATAAAAGTTTATTCAAAAAGATTCTTAATCAAAACATAATGAAAACCAGAATATTTGCCGCTATTTTATTTTTTTCTTCAGCTGTTGCATTGGCGCAAATTGATACAAATATTATTAAATATCTTCCTCTTAAGATCGGAAATGTCTGGGTATATAATTATACAGGAGTCCCAGCAAGCGGTCAAACCAGAATTTCTATAACGGGAACAACAGTTTCCAATGGACATACCTATTATCTTTTTCAGCAAACAGGCGGAAAATGTACGTGCGCTCAATCTACATATTCACCTTTTATAGATTCATTAAAGCCAATGCGAATAGATTCTCTTTCAGGCGACATCATGTTTCTGGGGGCAAATACCTCATGCCTATGGCACTCGGGAGAAATGCTTTTAGATTCTATGAAAACCAGAATTGGAGATATCAATAATAACTCATGTAACAGCACATTTTGCATGGATACAAATCAACTTAATATTTTCGGGCAATTAAGACAAACAAAGTATGTAGGCGCTAATATTGGGCAATATTCAAGACTAAGAAGATATGCCAGAGGTATAGGGTTAGTATCATCCTATATGGGCTGCTCTTTTGGTTATTCATGTAATTATACTCTTGCCGGCTGTGAAATCAATGGAGCCGTTTATGGCGATACTGCTTTTCCAACAGGTATTTCTCAAATAAGTTCTGAGATTCCTGAATCTTTTTCGCTTTCACAGAATTATCCCAACCCGTTTAACCCGGACACGAAGATAAAATTTCAAATCGCAAATTCCGGTAATGTAAAGCTAACGGTATATGACGGGATAGGTAAAGAAGTGACGACGCTCTTTAATCAGCAGCTCCAGCCCGGAACATATGAAACTGAATGGGACGCAAGTAATTATACCAGCGGAGTTTATTTTTATAAATTAACAGTTAGCAGTGAACAGTTAACAAAATATACAGAAACAAAAAAACTGGTTTTAATAAAATAATATAAATCCAAATTGTGGAGGATACATTAATGTTAAAGAAAATTTTGGTTTTATTATTTCTTGTTCCCTTAAATCTTTTTGCTCAACAAGGCTGGGTGCAGCAAACAAGCGGTACTTCCAACAATTTGTGCTGTGTACAATTTTTAAATGCTACTACGGGTTTTGCCGGCGGATATGGCGGCGTTTTGCTGAAGACAACTAACGGCGGAGCTAGCTGGACTTCAACAACATCTTCTTTAGGAACATTTTATCAAGTTCAGTTTTTAGATGCAAATACAGGTTTTGCGTATACGGCTTCGGGAATTGCAAAAACTACAAATGGCGGCATTAACTGGTTAACAATCAGCTCAGCGAATGATGGAGGTTATTTTCATTTTGCCGATATAAATACGGGGTTTTGCATTTCGTCCTGCACCGCTATTTGCGAAAAGACGACGAACAGCGGAGCAAACTGGCAGACTCTGGGGAGTTCGAGCGGCGGAATTCCTGGCAGCAAAGATTTTGTTTACCTTAATGATAATAACATTTATGCCGCCGGATGGGATTTTTACCTTTCATCAAGTACATCTCAGGCTCGTATTTCAAAATCTACTAATGGCGGTTTGAACTGGTCATTCGTTTATTATGCTCCAATGGGGCTTTATAATAATTATGTTGCCGCCTTAGTATTTCCAAATGAAAGAATCGGGTATGGAGTCGGACTCGAATGGAGCGGGACATACTCCCAATATTTTTATAGAACCACAAATTCAGGCCTGAACTGGGTGAAGCAGCATATAAGCAATCAAATGAACTCATTGGCATTTACAGATACTGCGAAGGGTTGGTTAGTTGGACTTGGCGGAGCCATTTTATATACAACAAATTCAGGCGCCAATTTCAGCTTTCAGGATCCCACAATTAATGTTGATCTGCAGAAAATATTCATGGTCAATGATTTGACAGGATGGATAGTCGGCAATAGCGGCATCATACTAAAAACTACAAATGGAGGGCTCACTCCGGTCGAAACGATAAGTTCAAATGTACCTTCTACGTTTTCGCTGAGCCAGAATTATCCCAACCCGTTTAACCCGGGCACTAAGATCAAATTCCAGATCGCGAAAACAATTGCAGTGAAATTGACCGTATATGACGAACTGGGAAGAGATATTGAAACGCTTGTAAATGAACAGCTTCATCCGGGTACGTATGAAGTTTATTGGAATGGAACGAACGTTGCTTCGGGAATTTACTTCTACAGGTTGCAAAGCGATAATTTTGTTGATATAAAAAAGATGGTATTACTTAAATAAAGGAAAATCATGCGCAATTTATTGAGGATCATACTGGGTGGATTCATTTTTATCTTATTACAAAATAGCTCTTACTCACAGGGATTTGTTAAAGTTACTGCCGGCCCTGTTGTAAATGATGGCGGCTGGTGCTATGGCGCATGCTGGGCCGATTTCAACGGCGACGGATTCATCGACCTGTTTGTTGTGAATAACCAGACAGGAAGCAATAATAATTTTCTTTACATGAATAATGGCGATGGTTCGTTTACCAAGGTCACATCAGGCGTTATTGTGAATGACGGAGGAAGCTCTTACGGCTGCACTTGCGCGGATTATGATAACGATGGCGACATTGACGTGTTTGTTGCAAACTATGGGGGCAATAACTGCCTTTATTCCAACAACGGAGATGGTACGTTCACAAAAATAACAACAGGCGCAATTGTTAATGATGGCGGCAACTCAACCGGCTGCGCCTGGGGCGATTATGATAATGACGGGTACGTTGACCTTTATGTTTGTAACAGGAACCAGAATAATTTTCTTTATCATAACAGCGGCAACGGAACGTTCACAAAGATCACAGGGGTTCCGCCGGTTAATGAAAACAGCAATTCGGGCGGGTGCGCCTGGGGAGATTACGATAACGACGGATTCATCGACCTGTTTGTAGCGAATGCAGGTCCCGCGGTTTGTTTTCTTTATCACAATAACGGCAACGGGTCGTTTACTAAAGTGACAACTGGACCGGTGGTCAGCGATACCGCGCACTCAAGCGGCGGAAGCTGGGGCGATTACGATAACGACGGCGACCTGGACCTGTTTGTAACAGTTGGAGTTTTAGGAACGGGATTTGACCGCCTATACAGGAATAACGGAGGCGGCTCGTTCACAAAAATTACAAACGACCCGATCATCAACACAGCACACTGGTCAGGCGGAAGCGCATGGGGCGATTTTGATAATGACGGCGACATGGACATGTTTGTTGGCGGGTACGACGGAGCAAATTTTCTGTTCTCAAATAACGGCAACGGAACATTTACAAAGATAGATACCGGTATTATAGTAACGGATGGTTCATATAAAATGGGAGCCATGTGGGCGGATTACGATAATAACGGGAGCCTGGATCTGTTTACAGCAAGGAACAATTATTTCGGCGGAAATAATACGCTTTACAGGAATCTTGGCAATAGTAACAAATGGATTAACATCAGGTGTGTGGGCGTGGTTTCGAACCGGGCTGCAATTGGCGCAAAAGTGTATTGCCGCGCTTTGATCAACGGAACTTCGGTGAGGCAGCTTCAGGTCGTAACTTCGCAATCAGGCGGAGCGATCAGCGGGATGAACAGTCTTAATGCGGAGTTTGGCCTCGGCAACGCGGTTTCTATAGATTCAATCCGTATAGAATGGCCAAGCGGGATTATTGACAGGTATTCAAACGTTGCGCCAAACCGTTTTCTAACCGCCGTTGAAGGGCAGGGATTAAATCCGGTTACTCCTGTTTCAGGAAAAGTACCGGGTAGTTTTTCATTGAGTCAGAATTATCCTAACCCGTTTAATCCTGTAACAAAGATTAAATTTGATGTTCCAAATGTAGTGAACGGTCGCGACCGTTCACTACGGCTGGTTATTTACGATGCACTTGGCAGGGAAGTTGCAACCATAGTAAATCAGCAGCTTCAGCCGGGAACATATGAAGTAGAATGGGATGGAGGTAACTATCCGAGCGGAGTTTATTTTTATAAACTTGAAACAAGTAGTTTTTCAGAAACAAAAAAAATGGTTCTGATAAAATAAATATGTAATAACATGAAAAAAATATTTTGGTTATTTTTTCTGTTTTTTTTATTATTTGCTTATGATAATCTTAAGGCATACGATACATCGGCTGCACGATATTTGCCATTGCAGGTCGGGAATGTTTGGGTATATTATGGTTCATCTGCTACAACAGCATGCCATGGCACATCATGGTATGACAGGTATGAGATAACCGGAACGGCTCTGGTAAACGGTAGAACATATTTTATATACAGCCATACCATTAAGTTTATTTCAGGGGAATGCGGCTGGGAATGTCCTTTGTTCCAGTCGGAAGCCCCGATAAGAATTGATTCAACCACGATGAATGTATATAAGAACATGACTTGCCCCTCATCCGGTAAATATTTAGTTGATAGTTTGAATGCGAAATTTGGAGACACATTGGTCAGTTGTGACAGAGGAAGATTAGTATGTTCAGATACTTCATATTATAGTCTTTGCGGAATAAACAGGCCGGCGAAAGTGTTCTCAGTTGCGGGTGCAGCTGAATATAATGTTTCTCAGCGATATGCAAAATACATAGGTTTGGTTTCGGCTTTTTATTATTGCAGCGGAAGCTTTTGGATTAATCTGCGCGGGTGTGTTATAAACGGCCAATTATGCGGGGATACGTCAACCCCGGTGGCTGTTCAAAACATTAGTTCAGAAATTCCGCGGAATTATTCTCTTTCTCAAAATTATCCCAACCCGTTTAATCCTGTAACAAAGATTAAATTTGATGTTCCAAATGTAGTGAACGGTCGCGACCGTTCACAACGGCTGGTTATTTATGATGCACTTGGCAAGGAAATTGTAACGCTTTTGAATGGACAGCTTCAGCCGGGAACTTATGAAGTTGAATGGGATGCATCAAATTATCCAAGCGGGGTTTATTTTTATAAACTTGAATCAACGGGTTTTTCACAGACAAAAAAGTTAGTTTTAATAAAATGAGGCAAATCGGAGCGAAGCGGAGATCCCGCTTCGGCGGGACAAATAAAATGGTTTTAATAAAATGAAAACTATATCGGTTGTTCTTGTTGTTTGGCTGCTGATGTATAGCAATTGCAAAGCTCAGTGGATTCAAAGCAACGGGCCCGTAGGAGGAATTGCATACTCGCTTGTCACTTTTAGTAACAATGTTTTTGCAGGAACTAACAGCGGAGTTTTTAAATCAATGGATAACGCTGTAAGCTGGCGGCAGACATCTTTGAATAATTATTCTGTCAAATCACTTGCAGTAAGCGCCAGGGGCGGTGCGCCGATAATTTTTGCGGGAACTGATACAGGAGGCGTATTTATTTCAACTAATCTCGGATCCAGCTGGACCCAAACGTCTCTTACATTTCATAATATTTCGGCGCTGACCGCTGCCGGTGATTGTATTTTTGCAGGGTCATTAGCAAATGGACTGTTCTGGTCCACAGATAATGGAAGCGCCTGGATTCAAAATCCCTTAGGGCGCAATATACTTTCACTGGCATCCGACGGATCATATATTTATGCCGGAACGGATAATGGGGTATATCTTTCAACGGATTACGGCGCTACATGGAAACAAAAAGGCTTTATGAATTATTCAATGTGGTCAATTGCGGCAAGCGGGCCTTATGTTTATACTTCTAACGTTTATACATACCGGTCAACAGACTTTGGAGAAAGCTGGACGAGAATTCAGCAATTGCCGTGGGAATCCATGAGAAGCATTGTCATTAACGGGCCTGATGTTTTTGTATCGGCCGAAGGTATTTATCATTCAAATGATTACGGTGTGAACTGGGTTGTAGCAATGTTCCATGATGTCCGGGCGCTGGCGGCAGGAGGGTCAAATATATTCGCGGGACTCAGCGCTGCCGTTGACGGTTCCATAGGCGGCGTTTATACTTCAACTGATAACGGAGGAAGCTGGAGCCAGACACCGTTTAATAATCAGTTGGTAAGTTCATTCTTAAAAACGCCTGAAGTTATATTTGCCGGAACCGGTAACTATGGAATTTTTCTTTCAACAGATGGAGGTATGGATTGGAAACAGTCATCTTTTAAAGAAGGATATATTTTTGCAATGGTTCAAACAGGTTCAGCTCTTTTTGCAGCCAGCAATTTAGGCGTTCATATTTCAAATGACGGCGGACATCAATGGTCTCCTACGAACTGGAACAACAATCCTGTTTATTCTTTGGCCGCAAGCGGCCCGAAGCTTTTCGCGGGAAATTATAACGGGATCTATTTCACTACAGATAAGGGGCAGAGCTGGTCTCCCAGTATTATAACCAATCAAAGGGTCAATAGTATTGTCATTAATGATTCCAATATTTTTGCCGGGACAGATAATTACAGAATATATCACTCAACCGATAATGGCGTTAGCTGGACATCTTCAGAATTCTACTGCCAGATCATTAATACACTGGCTGTAAAAGGCTCTACAATATTTGCGGGCATTGGCGGAAACCAGTTTATGCCGTTATATGGGGTATATATTTCCAGGGATAACGGACAAACATGGCAGCCTTCTTCTTTAAATGATCAGATTATAACATCATTTGCTTTTAACGCATCATTGATTTTTGCGTCAACAATCTCAAACGGAATCTTTCTTTCAACGAATGACGGATTAAACTGGTCCCGGTTAAATGAAGGTATAGGCAGCCAGACTGTCAATTCATTATTACTAACTTCAGATTTTATTTATGCAGGTACAAAAGGAAGTTCAGTTTGGATGCGGCCTTTATCCGAAATAATAGGGATGCGGAATATTAGCGGAGAGGTTCCAAAGAATTTTTATTTATCCCAGAACTTTCCAAACCCGTTTAATCCGGGCACGAAGATCAAATTTCAAATTGCAAAATTGGGGAATGCGAAGCTTACAATCTATGATGCGCTTGGCAGGGACATTGCAACACTTGTGGATGAACAATTGCGGCCGGGAACGTATGAAGTTGAGTGGGATG